>NZ_JBBPCO010000008.1 GCF_038070005.1 Thermithiobacillus plumbiphilus
CTAGTTCGGATTCGGGCTATCTGTTGTTGATTCAAACTGCCGCCGAAACATCTCAGGACTCAGTCCAACCAAGGCGCTGTGTGGCCGCTCCTGATTGTAATCCTGTCGCCAGGCCTCGATGATTCTCCGGACCTCTTCCAGACTGTGGAAAACATGCTGGTTCAGACACTCCTCCCGTAACCTGCTGTTAGTGGCCAGATAAACTGACCCATTACTGGCCAGCGCACCGCCACTTTCATGCCCGCCCCGGCTTCTTTCAAAACTCCGATGATCTGCTCTTCACTGAACCGACTTCTTTTCATGACTCCGACCTCCTTTGGACGGTCATCACGAACTCTGTAATGGTCTACCTGAAGGGGGAAGGTCATCCCGATCGTGGGCGCCAAAACACTCAACTTCATTGCAAATTGAAATCCGACATTCGCCAAATCAATTCTTGCAATCGGCATAGAATCTCTCGAACGCGTAACTCATTGTATTTGTAGGACAACACTAATTGGCACGGTTCGTGCTTAGTGAGTGTGGTGTTATCGAATGCGGGGGCGTTGAAGCCGAATGAAACGAATTTTGTTGCTGGCTGCGGCACTGCTGTTCGGTTCGGCACCCGTGCTGGCGGCAGGGGACGACCTTGCCGACGCGCAGAAAGTCCCTAGGTTGAAGTATCGTTCCAGCGGACCTGTCTGCTCCTGCATTTCCGGGATGAGTGAAGCCGACATAAGCAGGGGTAGGAAAAAGTTGCCAGAGTCTGGCAGTGGTGCCGACGATGGCAAGTGGGAAGCTAGTAAGGATTCTGGTCTCAATGAAAAGGAGAAAATCAATGAAGTTCGTTAAAACCTTGGGTGCTCTAGGGGGCAAAGCATGGCGCGGGGCGGCTTTTCTCGCAGTTTTCGGTGTGTGTGCCGTCACGCTGACCGAGTTTGGGGCTGCACTCAAGAACACGGCGGCTGAAAGGGTGGCGTCGAGCTGGGGCGGCGAGGCTACCGCCGCAGTTGCGGAGGGGGTATCGAAACTGTCTCCGATCCCTTTGGCCAATGCCTGCGGCATGGGGGCTTCCAGTTGCTTCAAGTGCCACGACGGCAAACGTGCTCCTCAGCCGGGTTTCGACAGAGTCAAGTCTCCCTGGCATGCGCAGCATGCAAAGGTCAATAACTCCTGCGTCGGATGCCATAGCGGCAACCCGCGCATCATGAAGCAGGATTTGGCGCACAAGGCTCTCGTCGCCAAACCTTTCGGTGGTGCGCAATCGTGCGCCAGTTGCCACACGAGCGACTTGAACAAGGTGCTAGGCGTTTACAAACCGCTTTCGGGAGTGAAATGAGATTGATATGATGATTAATATAATGAAAAGAATTCACAAAAGCCTCGCGCGTCTTGCCCCGCTTTCGTGTGCGTGCTGCGCGGCGGCGCTGTCTTCGCTGCTTCCGGTTGTTACGTACGCAGGACCGACGATCAGGTTCGGCGATGAGGGCTCGCTGACCTTTACTTATGCGCTCCAGGGATGGTTGCAGAACAAGGGCTTCACTTCGGAGAATAACAGCTCATCGTCAACCGATGCGTTTCTGCGCCGCAATCGCCTGACCTTTTCCGGCCAGTACAACGACTACATCGGCTTTTATGCCCAGCTCGAGGCGGGCAACGACAGCAAGCTTGGCAAAGACAACAAGAGCGTCTACTATCGCGACGCCTATGTGACGCTGGACTATAGCGACGAGCTGCGCTTCATCGTCGGTCGTTTCAAAAATACCTTCTCGCGGGAAAATCTTGAGGCGTGTCTGGAACCGCTCACCCTTGATCGCACTGACATGTCCTATTCCCCCTTCGGCGGCAGCGGCAGCCGTGATACCGGTCTGGCGATCTGGGGCAACCTGCTGGATGCCAAGCTGCAATATCGTTTCATGGTTGCAGACGGCATCGAAGGCGAATCCGCACCGGAGAACAATGCCCGCTGGACCGCCCGTGTTCACTATAGTTTCTGGGATCCTGAATACAACTACGGCTATCTGGGCACTTATCTGGGTACCCAGAAGGTGTTTACCATCGGCGCCGCATACGACACGCAAAAAGGTGTGGCGTACGGCGATTATCCGATGCGTGCTGATGTCAAGGACTACGATGCTTGGACTGTCGATGCGTTCATGGAGTATCCGGCGGCAAGTGGGGTTTATACCCTGTCCGGCGCGTACTTCAATTACGATACTGGCGGGGCATTTAAGGACAATCCGTCTACTGACGACCCCAATATTGGCGCCAACAGTGATTTAAAGGGTTATTATGTCAAGGCTGGCTATATGCTACCGGGAAAGATTGGCCCCGGCCGCCTGCAGTTCTTCGCGCGGAACGAAGGGCAGGACTATGGGGTCATAAGCGACAACGGCACTCTCGCTGGCGCGGAATACTATGACCGGAGCTGGAATGGCGCCGGTTTCAACTATTACTTGGACGGCCAGAAACTCAAGGTTACGTTCGAGTACGCAAAAGTGAGCTTCGATACCGAGCATCCGACCAATCCTTCATTGCAGGATTACGACCAGGCGACACTGGGCTTGCAGTTCGTCTTCTGATGTCGCTGCCTGCGCCATGCGGAACGTGCGGCCGCCCGGCCCGTCCGGGCGATTGACTTACCCAGGCTATCTTACAATGGCTGAGGCTTTTTGAGTAAGAGCCTCTAACAAAACCTTTGGATGAAGTTCCGGGCGATGAGAGAATGCTGCCGAGTTGGAGGAAGACCTGGTGAATGTCGGCGCGGTGCTCGTAGCGGTTACGCCAACGGCGCATGCGGTGCAACCAGGAGAAAGTGCGCTCGACTTTCCTGCGGTATCTCTCAGGCGTTCACGGGATTCGATGCCCCGGCAGTCCCCGCACCGGGGGGATGGCTCCGAGTACCTGGATGAAGTACCTGGATAGGATTGCAAGTGGACCAGCATGATTTGATGCAACTGTTGCCAGACTCCGGCGGCCTGCCAGTCGCGCAGCCTGCGCCAGCAGGTCATGCCCGAGCCATAGCCCATCTCTTTGGGCAGGTGTTCCCAAGGAATGACGATACGTAGTATAAAGAGGATGTCGGGCAACGCTGCTTGATCCGGTAGTCGGGGTCGTCCACCCCTCAGGCGTGGCGGATGGGGCGGCAGCAAGGGTTCGATCTTTGCCCACAATGCGTCATCCAGCAGAGGCTTGGCCGTGACACGCTCCTCTCGATACGAGCTAGGGGCAAGAAATGGCTATTTTGTTGGGCACTGTAAGGATTACGGGCAGTATCCGGGTGCTCCGAGAGCCCCGCCGAGGGGCAGAAGCGCGTCCGTTCCTTTTTGTTTTCCGGAACTTTAGACCCTACTGAAGTGGTCTAAGCTTTCTGCTGCACACACAATTAGCTGGAGTTTCCGGTGTCCAACGCCGCTTCCCTGCCCGAATCCTCTTCCACTGACCGGGGTAGTACCTATGGCCTGATGCAGTTTCTCGGGTCCATGCGTCTGGCCGTCACCCTGTTGGTGGCGCTCGCCATTGCCTCGATCATCGGTACCATCCTGAAGCAGAACCAGTCCTATCAGGACTACATCATCGAGTTCGGTGCCTACTGGTTCGAGGTCTTCAAGGCGCTGAATCTATTCGATGTCTATCACAGCCTGTGGTTCATCAGTATTCTCGCCTTCCTGCTGATCTCAACCAGCGCCTGTCTCTGGCGTCAGACCCCCAACATGCTGCGCGAGATGCGCGAGCTGCGGGTGCGCATGCACGAGAAGGCCCTGCTGAACATGCCGGAGCACCGCGAACTGCAGCTCGCCATGGCGCCTGCGCAGGCGGTGGCGGAAGCCAGTGCGGTATTGCAGCAGGCCGGCTATCGCGTGCGTGCGGAGAAGGGCGAGAATGGGGTGGAGAGCCTCGCCGGTCACAAGGGCGCCCTGAACCGGCTCGGCTATATCCTGACCCACCTGGCCCTGATCGTGATCTTCATTGGCGGCCTGCTCGATGGCAATCTGCCGATCAAGTTCGACATCATGCGTGGCGCCCTGGAGCCGGAAACGGACTTCAACAAGCCGGTGGCAACGATTCCGGACAGCGCCTGGCTCAGCCCGAAGAACCCGTCCTTCCGGGGCAATGTCAGCATTGCCGAGGGGGATTCCTCGGGCGTGATCTTCCTCCAGACCGGCAACGGCTATCTGGTACAGGACCTCGGCTTCCGGGTGTTCGTCAAGGGTTTCCACATCGAGCATTACTCCACCGGCATGCCCAAGACCTTCGCGAGCGACGTGGTGATCTACGAGGGCGACAAGGCGGTGAAGTCGGGCCGGATCACGGTGAATCACCCCATGATCTACAAGGGGGTGGCCATCTATCAGGCGAGCTTCTCCGATGGCGGGTCGCTGCTGAACATGAAGGGCTATTTTCTCAACAGTCCCGATGGCACCCCGATCACCCTGAGCGGGCGGGTGGGCGAGAACCTCAAGTCACGGGATGGGCAGTACCAGATCGAGCTCAAGAACTTCGAGATGTTCAATGTCGTACCGGCCGAGAGCGCGGGTGATGCCGGCAAGAATACCAGCCGCAAGATGATCAACCTGGGCCCGAGCTTTGACTACCTCGTGCGCGATGCCACCGGCAAGGGCCGCGAATTCAAGACCTACATGCTGCCTTTCCAGCGGGAGGGCCACGGCTACTTCCTGCAGGGGGTGCGGGTCGAATTGGATCAGCCCTTCCGCTACCTGTTCATCCCCGCCGGCCCGGATGGCACGCCGGAGCTCTTCATGCAGTACTTCACCGAGGTCCGCAAGCGTCTTGCCAGCTCGAATGCGCCACCCGAGCAGCTTTTCGTCAATGCGTTCCAGGAAACCGTCAAGCGCTTCGCGCCAAACATGAATGCTGCCGATCAGGCCTGGTTCTTCCAGGCATCCATCGAAGCCCTGATGCAGTTGCGGGAATATCCGGTGCCATTTCTGCTGAGTCTCAAGAACTTTGAGCAGCGCCAGGCCACCGGGCTGCAGATGACGCGTTCGCCAGGCAAGAACATCGTCTACTTTGGTTCGATCATGATGGTCATCGGCATCTTCATCCTGTTTTACCTGCCGCATCGCAAGGTCTGGCTGCGCTTGCGGCAACGCGAGGACGGCGGCACGGATCTCCTGCTGGCCGGCAACAGCAATCGTAATGTCCTGGACTTCCAGAAGGCCTTTGCGGAACTGGCCGGGCGCATCGGTGCCCGACTCAAGGCCCGAAATGACAAAGCGGGACAGGTCTAGCACTTGTCCCGCCAAATCCAGGGGAGTAAATTGCTTCATATCACGGGCGCTGGACGCCTATTCGGAGAGTGAACATGGCTACGACGCACTCACAGGTACTGCATCAGCACCAGGGCGGCATGGATCAGCCGCGGCCGTTCTGGCGCAATCTTGGCGCCCGGGACTGGGGTTGGCTGGCCCTGCTGAGCGCCGGGGTCGGCGGCGTACTCCTGAAGTACGGGGCCGATCTCGACGTTTTCGAACACGTCATCCTGCTGCTGAGCTATGCGGGCATGGCGGTGCTGGGCGTGCGCTGGCGCGCCCTGCAGGTTTTGTCCCTGGTGGTGGCGGGGACGAGCCTCTTTGCCATCTGGCTGTACGGCCAGGGCGCCACGGCCGAGCAGAATTTCTTTCTCAAGTTCCTGATCTCTGGCCCCTCGGCGGTCATGTGGATGAGTGCGCTGTTCGTGCTCGCCACCCTGACCTATATCGCCTACCTGCCGACGCAAAGCGAGTTCGTCGGCAGGAGCGCCACGGCCCTGACCTGGTCGGCGATTGCCATGGGCTTCATCGGCCTGATGGTGCGCTGGCGCGAGACCTATCTGGCTCACCCGGACTGGGGCCACATTCCGGTCAGCAATCTCTATGAAGTGTTCATCCTGTTTTGCCTGATCACGGCACTCTTCTATCTTTTCTACGAGAAGCGCTACGCCACCCGCAGCCTGGGTGCCTTCGTCATGCTGGTGGTCACGGCCGCCGTTGCCTTTCTGCTCTGGTACACATTTACCCGCCAGGCCCAGGAAATCCAGCCGCTGGTGCCGGCCCTGCAGAGCTACTGGATGAAGATCCATGTCCCGGCCAACTTCATTGGCTATGGTTCCTTCGCGCTGTCGGCCATGGTCGGCGTGGCCTACCTGATGCGCTCGCGCAGCGAGGCGGCCGGGGGTGGCCTCATGACCCGGGTGCTGCCAACCGGCGAGGTGCTCGATGACCTGATGTACAAGTCGATTGCGGTTGGCTTTGCCTTCTTCACCATCGCCACCATCCTAGGGGCGATGTGGGCGGCTGAGGCCTGGGGCGGCTACTGGTCCTGGGATCCCAAGGAGACCTGGGCCTTGATCGTCTGGTTGAACTACGCCGGCTGGCTGCATGCACGCATCAGCAAGGGCTGGCGCGGCCGGCCTCTGGCCTGGTGGTCGCTGATCGGTCTCCTGGTGGTGACCTTTGCCTTCCTGGGCGTGAACATGTTCCTGTCCGGGTTGCACTCCTACGGCGAACTCTAGTTCCGCTGATCACCCGAGCCCCGCCTAGTGCGGGGCTTTTTTCGTTCGTTACCAGCTTGCCTGATGGAAGCTGGCGCGCAAGCGCCTCACCCGAATGCAGGCTGGCCCCAGTTCCCGCTAGGGGCGGGTGGGAGGGCGCATGGGGCGGCCTTGGGCATCGAAAAAGCGGGTCTTGCCCTGGCCGCTGATGATGGCGGCGGGCTGTTCCTGCCTGGGTGCTGGCTCCAGGGTCCTGCCGGCCGGCTTGAGTGCTGGCTTGCTGTCGGGTTTGTTGCTGGCAGGGCTTACGCTGACGAGATCCCGCAGGCGCTCCATCAGCTTCGGGCCGATGCCCGGTACGGCATCCAGGGCCTCGACGCTGGTGAAGGGGCCATGCTTCGCCCGGTGCTCGATGATGGCCTGGGCCTTGGCAGGGCCGATGCCGGGCAGCTGATCAAAGGCTGCCTGGTCGGCCTGGTTGAGGTCAAGCGGCTGGGCCCGCAGGGGACTTGCGACCAGCAGGCAGAGCAGGCCCACAAGATACAGACGGCAAGGCATCGGCACGCCGTATCAGGATTTTGACAGGGCGGCGCGGATGCGCTCACCCATGTCCGCCAGTTCCTCGGACGTTGCTTGCCGGGCCCGGGCGAAGTTGAGGTCCGATATGGCTTGCATCGGGATCAGATGGACATGGGTATGGGGCACTTCGAGCCCGGCCACCATCACGCCCACGCGCAGGCAGCCGGTCACCTGTTCCAGGGCCGGCACGACGCGCTTGGCGAAGGGGAGCAGCCCGGCCAGGGTCTCGTCATCGAGGGTGAAGATGTAGTCGTGTTCCTGCTTGGGGATGACGAGGGTGTGCCCCGCAGCGACCGGGCGGGTGTCGAGAAAGGCGAGGTAGCGCTCGTCTTCGAGCAGCTTCTGGGCCGGGATTTCACCCCGGATGATGCGGGTAAAGATCGTGCTCATGTCGGGTCCGCTTATATTAGATATTGTACGGTCCGGGTGGGTGCCAACGCTGGGGCCTGCTGGCCACCCGGTGCGTCTTTCCGACATCAACTATAGCCCAGAATCGGCGGGCAAGGCAAAGCCGCCGGCTACCTGTGGGCCTGCCTGTAGATGGGCATGTAACGGGGAATGGCAGCGCGCAGGGCGGCGAGGCGCGCCTCATCCGAGGGGTGACTGGACAGGAACTGCGGCGGCCGGGGCTGGCCTGCCGAGGCGCGCATCATCTTCTGCCAGAAGCTCAGGGCGGCCTCGGGGTTGTAGCCGGCGCGCGCCATCAGGTCGAGGCCCACCAGATCCGCTTCCGATTCCTGGCGTCGGCCGAAGGGCAGCTCCACGCCAATGCCAAAGGCGGTGTTGATGAGCTGGCTGGTGGCCGGGCTGATGCGCCCGCCACCGAGCACGCTCATGGCCAGGTTCAGACCGACCTCCTGGGATACCCGCTCGCGGCTGTGCTGGGCAATGGCATGGGCTATCTCGTGACCCATCACCGCCGCCAGTTCATCGTCGCTCAAGCCAAGATTCAGCAGGCCCGAATAGACCGCCACCTTGCCGCCGGGCAGGGCAAAGGCATTGATGGTCTGGGGCTCGTCGATGACATTGAACTCCCATTTGTAGTCGGGTCGGTTAGCGACCCGGGCGATGCGTTCGCCCACCCGGCGCACCTGGGCGACCTGCTGGGGATTGCGATTGATCGGCTGTCCGCTCAGTTCCTTCTGGTAAGTGACCGCCCCGAGCTGGTTGACGTCACTCTCCGAGACCAGCAGGAACTGCTGCCGGCCGGTGACCGGGGCCGAGGCGCAGCCACTCAGGATGCCGGCGAATACCAGCAGGCTCAGGCCGGTGCGACGGATACTTGCACGCATTTCCATGGAGACTCCTGTCAAAGTTTGGCAAAGACGGTTTCAGCGGCCTTCAGGGTCTGCTCGATGTCATCGCTGCCGTGCCGGGTGGAGACGAAGCCGGCCTCGAAGGCGCTGGGGGCGAGATAGACGCCCTGTTCCAGCATGCCGTGAAAGAATTTCTGGAAGCGATTCACGTCGCTGCGCATGACGTCGGCATAGCTGCGCACGCTCGGGACCTCGGTGAAGAACCAGCCGAACATGCCCGGCACCACGTTGCTGCGAAAGGGAATGCCGGCACGATTGGCGCGTTCCTGCATGCCTTCGCTCAAGTGACGGGTCTTGTCCGCCAGATCGCTGTAAACGCGCGGCGCTTCGAGCAGGCGCAGGTTGGCAAGGCCCGCTGCCATGGCCACGGGATTGCCAGACAGCGTGCCGGCCTGATACACCGGCCCAAGCGGCGCGATCTGGTCCATAATCACCGCCTTGCCGCCAAAGGCGCCCACCGGCAGGCCACCGCCCACCACCTTGCCGAGCGTGGTCAGGTCCGGGGTGATGCCATAGAGGGCCTGGGCGCCGCCCGGCGCCACCCGGAAACCGGTCATCACCTCATCGAAGATCAGCACCGCCTCATGGGTGTCGCACAGCTCGCGCAGACCTTCCAGGAAACCCGGCTCGGGCGGCACGCAGTTCATGTTGCCGGCAATCGGTTCGACGATGATGCCGGCGATCTCGGCACCGAATTCGGCAAAGGCGGCGCGCACGGCCGAGATGTCATTGTAAGGCAGATTCAGGGTGTGGCGGGCGAAGTCCGCCGGCACGCCGGGGCTGGTCGGCACGCCGAGTGTCAGCATGCCGGAACCGGCCTTCACCAGCAGGCTGTCGGCGTGGCCGTGATAACAACCCTCGAACTTGATGATCTTGTCGCGCCCGGTAAAGCCACGCGCCAGGCGGATGGCGCTCATGGTCGCCTCGGTGCCGCTGGAGACCATGCGCACCTTGTCCATGGACGGCACCAGCCGGCACAGGGTGTCGGCCATCTCCACCTCGATGGCGGTTGGCGCGCCAAAGCCCAGACCGCGGGCGGCCTGTTCCTGCACCGCACGCACCACCTCCGGCGGGTTGTGGCCGTTGATCATCGGCCCCCAGGACGCGACGTAATCGATGTAGCGGTTGCCATCCACGTCCCAGAGATGCGCTCCCTCGCCGCGCTCGAAAAACACCGGGCTGCCGCCGACACCGCGAAAGGCGCGCACCGGCGAATTCACGCCGCCGGGAATGTGGATCTGGGCTTTTTCAAAGAGCTGCTGGGACTGCGCGTGCGTCATGTCATCTCCGGGGCCGGGCCATGCAAAAGCATGATAAAGGGAACAAAGAACCCGCCGCCATCCGTTTTCCGTCATGGCGGCCTGAGTTTCTCTATGTTAAGCGGACAGGCCCGGGTGGTGGAAGTCGCCGGACGGATTTCCTGATCAACGTACCGGCCGGGCTGCGGTTGACGAGCTAGGCTTGACTGGAAAACAGGCGGGCGAAGCGGCGGGCGGCGGCCTCGATGTCCTCCGCGGCGAAGATGCCGCTGACCACGGCCAAGGCATCGGCGCCGGCGCGCAACAGAAAGCCGCCGTTTTCCGGGGTGACGCCGCCAATGGCCACCAGGGGCAGGGAGAGCTGGCGGCGGGCGCTGTGCAGCAGCTCGGGTGCGGCAATCACGGCTTCGGGTTTGGTGCTGGAAGCATGAAAGGCGCCAAAGGCCAGATAGTCGGCGCCAGCCAGTTGCGCCTTGATGGCCAGTTCCAGGCTATTGTGACAACTCACGCCAATGAGCACTTCTGGTCCCAGCACGGCGCGGGCGTCCTGAATGCTCATGTCGCCCTGGCCCAGATGCACGGCCGGGGCACCGATGCGGCGGGCCAGCAGGACGTCATCATTGATGACCAGGGTGGCGCCATGTCTGATGCAGACGCTCAGGAGACCAATGGCCTGACGCTGGCGTTTTTCGATGTCCGCGCTCTTGTCGCGGTATTGCAGGATGCGCGCCCCGCCACGCAGCGCGGCCTCTGCCCGCGTGACGAAGTCCAGCTCGGGCATCAGCTCGGCATCCGTGATGGCGTACAGCCCCCGGATCAGACTTCGGGCGCGGTCCCGGCGGTCGTGCATCAGTGAACCCCGGGGCCGGATTGCGGGTCTATATCGTAGTCGTCGCGGGCCCAGAACAGCCGATCAGGGATCAGTTGGCCAAGGCCTGCGCGATAGGCGAACTGCACCGCGCTGTGGGTGAAGGCCAAGGCTTCCTCGACGGCATTGCGCATGTCCAGGCCGTGTGCCAGGGCTGCGGCCACTGCGGCGGAGAGGGTGCAGCCGGTGCCGTGATACTGCCCGGGAAGCCGGGGCTGTGCATAGCGTTCGAGTAACCGGCTGTCGTGAAACAACAGGCTTTCCAGCTCGGGCGTGGGTTCGTGGCCGCCGGTAATGAGCACGTGATCCGCGCCCAGCGCCAGCAGCGCCTGACCGGCGGCCTCCAGGTTGTCGGCTTCGGGCGCGAGCTGGCGCGCCTCCAGGCTGTTGGGCGTAACGAGCGCGCAGCGGGGCAGCAGCAGTGTCTTCATGGCATCGCGCAGGTCTTCCTCGACGAGCGCGCCGCCACCGCCGGCCTGCAGTACCGGGTCGAGCACCAGCGGAATGTCTGGGTAGTCCATCAGAATGGCGGCGACTGCTTCCATGATGCCGATACTGGGCAGCATGCCAAGCTTGATCGCCCGAATCGGGATGTCTTCCAGCACCGCCCGGGCCTGGGCTGCGACATCGGTCGGGTCCATGCTGACGAAGCCCTTGACGTCCTGGGTGTCCTGCACGGTCAGGGCGCTGAGCGCAGCGCAGCCGTGCACGCCCATGCTGGCGAATGTGAGCAGGTCGGCGGCAATGCCGGCGCCGCCCGAGGGATCCAGGCCGGCAATGCTGAGTACGGCGGGAAACGGGTTTTCTGCCTGCATGATCATGCTCCTGCTCGCTGCGATGTGGGGTGGTGAGGTGGCCCGTGTTGTGCCGGATTTTTGGCGTTCCTGTGGCTTGCCAGATCCGGCCCTGGTGGCGACAAAGGACGGATCTGGGGATCATTTTAGACCAGTGATGCCCGCAAGCAAGGGCTTTGGCCTGTCCGGCCTTGGTATCACCAGACCGGTGACTTGTCCCCCGATGCTGTGGATAAGTTTGTGAGTAGTTGCCCGGGGTTTTGTCAAAATTGTGACAGCAGAAGGCTCGCGGCGTCTTGCCCAAAAATTAGTCATCAAGGTTTTTGTTGAAAATCAATAGTTTGCGATCAGGGAAGAAAGCTGGTTTGAAAGAGTGGCTGTTTCCTGGCTATTGACTGCCACAAATGGGTGCTGTGAACAAGTAGCCTCTGCGGGATATGTCTAGCCGCTGACCCGACGGGGCTTGCGCGGTGCCTGGCGGAACAGGAGGTCATAGACTTTGATGGGCAGGTGTCGCAGGACCCAGCCGATCCAGCTCATGGGGCGTGGCAGCACCAGCCAGGCCTGCCCCCGATCGATGGCACGGCGCATGCGCGCCGCCGCCCGTTCCGGGGTCATCAGCCAGGGCATGGGATAGGGATTGATGCGCGTCATCGGGGTGTCGACGTAACCCGGACAGATGGTGCTGACCGCAAGTCCGCTGCCGGCCAGCTCCAGGCGCAGGCTTTCGAGATAGCTGATGGTCGCGGCCTTGGACGCCGAGTAGGCGCCGGCCCCGGGCAGGCCGCGGAAGCCGGCGACACTGGCAATGCCGGCGAGACGGCCTTCACCGGCGGCCAGCATGGCCGGCAGGAAGGCGCTGAAGGTATGCACCATGCCCAGCCAGTTGGTGTCCATGACCTCGCGGAAGGTGCTGCTGTCCTCCGGGCACTGGGTCAGTGTCCCGACACTGACACCGGCATTGGCAATGAGCACCTGCGGCACCCCCGCGCTGGCAATGAATGTCGCCGCGATGTCCTGCATGGCGTCCGCGTCCCGGACATCGGCGCTGAAACAGTGGGGCAGGCCGCCCCGGGCGCGAACCAGGGCCGCGGTGCTTTCCAGCCGTGCGGCATCGCGCCCGAGCAGGCCGAGCTGCACCCCGGGCCCGGCATAGGCTGCAGCGAGTGCCTGGCCGATGCCGCTACTGGCCCCGGTGATGAAAACCCTTTGAATTTGCGAGAAGTATGGCATCTGTATCGGAACCTGTTAAAATGGCAGGCTGATGTTTTTCCTGGGCTCTGCCCGCGTTTCCTCTGGAGGCACGCATGTTTTATCCGGAATTGTTCAAGTCGCTGGAAAAGGTTCGCTGGAACCTCCAGGACGATGTGCCCTGGGACCAGTTCGATCCGGACAAGATTACGGATGAGCAACTGCATACTATCAAGATGAATGCTATCACCGAATGGTCTGCCTTGCCCGCCACCGAGATGTTCCTGCGGGACAACCGGCACGATTCGGATTTCTGCGCCTTCATGTCGGTCTGGTTTTATGAGGAGCAGAAGCATGCGCTGGTGCTCATCGAGTATCTCAACCGCTTCGCGCCGCAGTTCGTGCCGACCGAGGAAGAATTGCACGGCGTGCGCTTCGAGTTCGACCCGGCCCCGGCGTTGGAGACCCTGATGCTGCACTTCTGCGGCGAGGTGCGCCTGACCCAGTGGTACCGGCGCGCCGCCGAGTGGCACACCGAACCGGTGATCAAGCACATCTATTCCCTGCTGTCGCATGACGAGGCCCGTCACGGCAACGCCTATCTGAAGTTCATGCGCCGCGCCATCGATCGTTGCGGCGACGAGGCGCGCCTGGCTTTCTCAAAGCTCGGCGTGCTGATGGCAAACACCAAGGTGGCCAAGGCCCTGCACCCGACCAATCTGCACGTCAGTGAAGCCGCCTTCCCCAATGATACGGTGCAGAGCCGCCTGCCTGATCCGGGCTGGCTGGAGCGCTGGCTGGATGAGCAGATCAGCTTTGACCGGGAGTGGGAGCAGAAGGTGGTCAACGGCATTCTGCGCAATCTCTCCAGCCTGTTTGGTCTGCCACTACAGACGGCCAAGGATCTGAGCCGTTATCGCAAGAGCCTGCTCGAGCGCGCGCAGCCCGGCAGCAATGGTGCCGACGCCATGGCCTGAACGGCCTGCTCGCAGCCAAGGAAAAACCCCCGTCGGTTGCCCGGCGGGGGTTTTGTTTTGGAGCTCTGGGCCTCAGCGGGTTTTGACCTTTTGCACCAGTTGGCCCACGACCTGCATCAGTTTTTCGCTGTCGCCATTGGTGTATGCCGGGGAGGTGCGGTAACGGCCGGCGACGATCAGGGTGGGTACCCCGGTGATGCCATAATCCTCGGTGAGTTGGCGTGCCCGGTTGACCTTGGAGGCCACCGAGAAGGAGCTCATCATCGCCTGAAAGCGGTCAGGATCCAGCCCGACCTGGCGGGCGGCCTGGACAAAGGTAGCCGGATCCTGCCAGTCCATGCCCTGCCTTTGAATGGCATTGAAGAGCGCCTCGCGGTAGGCGTGTTCCTTGCCCATGGCCTGGGCGGCATAGAATGCCCGCGCCATGCCTTCCTGGCTCGGATTGCCGACCACCGGCATACCGACGAAATTCACCCGGCCCTCGTTTTTGCGCAGCCACTGCTGCAGCACGGGTTCCAGCTCATAGCAGTGAGGGCAACTGAAGGCAAAGACCTCCACTACCTCCACGCCCTTGCGGTTGTCCGCCGGTACCGGCCGTTCCAGAGGAACGTAGTCGGTGCCGGCGCTGAGCGCCCAGGCAAATGCCGGGCTGCCCAGAAACAGCAAAAGAAAGAGCTGGTTCAGGAAGTTGCGTCGATTCATGCCATGTCCTCGGTCTGAAGCGCCTGCCGGCGCGATAACTTATCTTAGCAAACGCAACAGACCAGGGAAGGGTTTACCGCTATTTAACGATAGCCCCGGCGCGGGCCATTCTGCTCGCCGGCCTTCCAGCCGCGGCCTTCACCCCGGCGGGGGGCATCCTTGGAGAAGCGGCTGTTCTCGCCATAGCGGCCTTCGCCCTGACGCGCCGGCGCGTCGGTCCTGTCACCTGGACGGGCTGACGCACCCGCGCGATTGCCGGGCTGCTGGCCAGGGCGGGGGGCACCTGTGCGCCGGGGCGCGGGGCGCGATGCGCTCTCGCTTTGGCGCGGTTCCAGCCCGACAATGACGCTGCGCTCCATGCGATGACCGGTCAGGCGCTCGATGCGGCTCAGGTTGCCGCGCTCCTGCGGGCCGGCGAAGGAGATGGCGACACCACTGGCACCACCGCGGCCGGTGCGGCCGATGCGATGCACGTAGTCCTCGGCCACCATGGGCAGATCGAAGTTGATCACATGACTCAGGCCCTGGATGTCCAGGCCGCGGGCCGCGACGTCAGTAGCCACCAGAACGCGCACCTGTCCACGACGCATGCGCTGCACGGTGCGGGTACGGGCTGACTGGCGCATGTCGCCATGCAGGGCGGCACTGGCATGGCCCTGACCGGCCAGGTTCTCGGCAAGCTGATCGGCCGCGGCCTTGGTGGCGGTGAACACGATGGCCTGGGTCAGCTCGTCCTGTTGCAGCAGGTGCTCCAGCAGGCGGCGCTTGTGCTCGACGCCATCGGCCAGGAGCAGGCGCTGCTCGATGTTGTCATGCTTTTCGCGCACGCCGGCGACCTGGATGCGCACCGGGTCTTTCAGCATGCGGCTGGCCAGACGGGCCGGGCCACCTTCCAGGGTGGCTGAAAACAGCAGGGTCTGACGCGAGGCCGGGGCCGCGGCGGCGATCCGTTCCACGTCATCGACAAAGCCCATGTCCAGCATGCGATCGGCCTCGTCGAGCACCAGCAGTTCCATGCGGGAGAAATCCACCCGATTGCGCTGCATGTGGTCGATCAGCCGTCCCGGCGTCGCCACCAGCAGATCCAGGGGGCGGGCCAGCATCTGTTCCTGGGCGGGATAGGGGGCGCCACCGACGATCACGCCGGCCCGCAAGGGGGTGAAGCGGGCATAGCGGCGGATGGCTTCCTGGATCTGCTGCGCCAGTTCGCGGGTGGGGGTGAGAATCAGCACGCGCGGGCCGCGGCCGGACACGGCGGCCGGGGTCTGCAGGCGTTGCAGGGCCGGCAGCACGAAGGCGGCGGTCTTGCCCGTGCCGGTCTGCGCCGAGGCCATGACATCCTGGCCGCTCAGGGCGGCGGGGATGGCCTGACGCTGGATTTCGGTCGGCTGGTCATAGCCGGAGGCGGCCAGTGCCTGCATGAGGGGCTGGCAAAGATTCAGTTCTGCAAATGACATTGATTGTACTCGCTTGCCCGTGTGGGGCAGTGGGTAAGGAGAACCCTGAGGCTTGCCGTCGGCGAGCCCTAAATTGAATGGCCAGGGTCCTGAAAACGTCTCGAACCCGGAAATGATGTGCAACTGAGGGGGCTAGGGACGTGGCGTATGTTCTGTTTTAGTGAACAGGGCGAGTATACGCGCTTTCTTATGAAAGCGCCAGCCCGACTGTGGTCAGCGGGTCTTGATGAGCATGACCTGGGCGCCGCTGGCGCGGGCTGCCTGCAGTGCCTCGCTGGCTTCCTGGGCCTGATGATAGGGTTCGCTGCGCAGGCGGTACCACTTGCCCTGGCCGGGGATCGTCACCGGCCGCACCCGCGTGCGCAGACCGCGCAAGGCAAGTTTGGCACTCATGGCCTGGGCCTCGGCGGGATCCCGGAAGGAACCGGCCTGGATGACGAAGTACTCGCCAGGGGCGAGCTTGGCAATGGGCGCCGGATCGCTGTGCGGGGCCGCCCCCTCGGCCAGGCGGGCGGCGGCGTGATCTGGTGCGCTGCCAGGCGGGGTGTCGAGCGCATCGGCCGGGACTTCGACTTCCATGCTCGGCAGCAGGTCATAGAACTGATATTTGGCTTCCTCAGGAGGCCGCTTCTCGGCTTTGGCAGTCTTCACCGGCTTCTCGGCCTTGTCCGAGGCGGTGGTTGCCGTGCTGGGGGCGGGTTTTGCTGCCGGCGTGGCGGGCGCTGGCGGGGCCGGCCTGGGGGGTGGGAGAGGCTCCTCCAGCAGGGCCAGGGCCTCGGGATCCTTTTCTGGCTTGGCTGGCGCGGGCTTCGGGTCTTCAACACGCGGTGCCGGACGCGGGGGAGCAACCCGGGCAGGGGTCTCGTCGGTCTCGCTCAGGCGCAGGTCGGGTTTGGCGGGGTCCTCGCGGCCGCTCAGGAATACCAGCAAGGCCACCAGCAGGCCCGCGGCAAGCCCAGCCAGCAGCCAGCGCGGCCCGCCGCCACTGCTTGCGGCCTTCGGTGGCGGCTTGCGCACGGCGGCGGGACGGCGCCTTTGCGGGCCCGAGGATCGGCTGGTATTGCCCTTGTAATCGCGCATCGTCTTGCTGGTCTGCCTCGCAGGCTACATCTGTTCCGGCGCGCTGACGCCGAGCAGGCCCAGGCCGCGGGCAATGACATAGCCCGTGGCGCGCACCAGACTCAGGCGGGCATTGCGCAGGCGCTCATCTTCCAGGAGGAAGCGGCTGGCGTTGTAATAGGTATGGAACTCGCTGGCGAGGTCCTTGAGGTAGAAGGCGATCTGGTGCGGCTCGCGGTCGATGGCGGCCTGCTCGGCGACTTCGGGAAAACGCGCGATGCGGTCCATGAGCTCGATCTCATGGGTGCTGTCGAGCGGAGAGAGATCCGTGTTGCGCCAGTCCGGCAGCGTCATGCCGCGCTCACGGGCCTGGCGAAACACGCTGTGGATGCGGGCATGGGCGTACTGGATATAGAACACCGGGTTCTCGTCGCTCTGGCTCTTGGCAAGTTCCAGATCAAAGTCAAGATGCTGGTCGGCACGGCGCAGCACGTAGAAAAAGCGCGCGGCATCCTTGCCGACTTCCTGGCGCAGCTCGCGCAGGGTGACGAACTCGCCGGCGCGGGTGGACATCGAGACCTTCTCGCTGCCGCGATAGAGGATGGCGAACTGCACCAGCAGTACTTCCAGACGCGCGGGATCGAGATCCAGGGCCTGCAGCGCCGCCTTGACCCGTGGCACGTAGCCGTGGTGATCGGCGCCCCACATGTCGATGACCTGCTCGAAGCCGCGCGCGAATTTGTTGGCGTGATACGCGATGTCGGAGGCGAAGTAGGTGTAGGCGCCATTCTCGCGCCGCACCACGCGGTCCTTGTCGTCGCCAAAGGCGGTGGAGCGGAACCACAGGGCGCCATCCCGCTCGTATAGATGCCCACCGGCCTGGAGGGTTGCGATGGTGTGGCCGACCAGATCCCGGTCCATCAGGCTCTTTTCGGAGAACCAGGTATCGAAGGTGACGCCGAATTCGGCAAGATCCTCGCGGATGTCGTCGAGAATGCTGGTAAGCCCCGCGGCATGGACGATGGCAAAGCCATCGCTGTCAAGCAGGCGGCGGGCCCGCTCGATCAGGGCATCGAGATAGGGTTCGGGCTCGCTGGCCGGGTCCGGCAGGTCAGAAAGATCGGTGGCCTCGACCCGGAAGCGCTCGCCATGCTGCTGGCGCAGATCTTCGGCAATGGCGCGGACATAGCTGCCCTGATAGGCATTGGGCGGGAAGGGGTAGGCCACGCCGAGGGCTTCGAGATAGCGCAGCCAGACGCTGACGGCAAGGATGTCCATCTGCCGGCCGGCGTCGTTGACGTAATACTCCTTGTGCACCGCAAACCCGGCGTTGTCGAGCAGATTGGCGAGCGTGGCGCCATAGGCCGCGCCGCGGCCATGACCAACATGCAGGGGGCCGGTGGGGTTGGCGGACACGAATTCGAGCTGGATCTTCCGGCCCGCGCCGGTGTCGCTGCGGCCGAAGGCTTCGGGATCATCGAGCGCCTGGTGCAGCACGGCCTGGAAGGCGGCCGGTGTCAGGAAGAAGTTGATGAAGCCGGGACCTGCGATCTCGACACGTTCGACCTGATCCGAGGCCGGCAGGGCGGCGACCAGGGCCTCGGCCAGTTCGCGTGGCTTGCGCCCGGCCGCCTTGGCCAGTATCAGGGCGACATTGCTGGCGAAGTGGCCATGTTCGCGCTGCTTGGGACGGTCGAACTGGATTCTGGCCTGGATATCGGCGGGCAACTGGCCCCGGGCCTGCAGGTCCTGCAGGGCGGACTGGATGAGCGTGCTGAGGAGGGTTTTCACGGGCTGACTCTCGGATGACTTTAGTGGACAAGTTTAATGCAATCGGCGCCGCTGGGGAATTGGCAGCGGCGATCAAAGCAGCTCCACCGGATCGACATCCAGGGTCCAGCGTACCCGCCGCGCGCTGGGGAGCTTTTCGATGGCCTGCAGCCAGGGCCCCAGCGCCTGGGCGAGGGTTTCGCGGCGCGGCGCATGCAGCCAGAGCTGGGCGCGATAGTGGCCGGCGCGGCGCTCCATGGGTGCCGGCAGGGGACCCTGGGCGCGCAGCTCGGGGTGATGCAGGCAGCGTGCCGCGTCATGCAGGAATTCCAGGGTCTGGGGCGGCTGCTGGGCTTCGGCATGCAGCAGGGCCAGGGCGCTGAACGGCGGCAGGCCGGTGAGCTCGCGCTCGGTCAGCAGGACCTCGGCGTGGGCGCCATAGTCGAGCGCGCGCAGGGCCTGCATCAAGGGGTGGTCGGGGTGGTGGGTCTGGATCAAGACCTGTCCGGGCCGCTCGGCACGCCCGGCGCGCCCAGCGACCTGCAGCACCTGGGCCAGCAGGCGTTCCTGCCCGCGAAAGTCAGCGCTGAAAAGCCCCTGGTCGGCATTGATGATGCCCACCAAAGTGACCTGCGGGAAGTGGTGGCCCTTGGCGAGCATCTGCGTGCCGACGAGGATGCGCGGCGCGCCCTGCTGGATCTCTTCCAGCGCGGCTTCGAGTTCGCCCTTGCGCCGCACGGCATCGCGATCAATGCGCTGGATCGGTACTTCGAGATCCGGCAGGGCGCGCAGCACGCTTTCCACCTGTTCGGTGCCCTGGCCCAGCGGGATCAGCTGCGGGCTGCCGCAGAGCGGATTGCCGCACTGCGCCGGAATGGCGTGATCGGCGCCGCAATGGTGGCAGCGCAGGCGCCGCACGCCCTGGTGCAGGGTCATCGGCGCGCTGCAACGCCGACAGTTGGCCACCCAGCCGCATTCATGGCAGAGAATGGCCGGGGCATAGCCGCGCCGGTTGATGAACAGCAGGGCCTGCTCGCCGCGCGCGAGCGTCTCGCGCAGGGCCTTGATCAGGGTTTGGGACAGGCCACCCTGCAGCGCCTGGCGGCGCAGATCAATGAGTCCGACCTGCGGCAGGCTGGCATTGCCCGCCCGCCTGGGCAGAATCAGGTGCCGGAAGCGTCCCTGGCGGGCATTGTGCAGGCTCTCCAGCGAGGGCGTGGCCGAACCCAGCACCACCGGCACGTTTTCCAGCCGGGCGCGGACAATGGCGAGATCCCGCGCCGAATAGCGAAAGCCATCCTGCTGCTTGAGCGAGCTGTCGTGCTCCTCGTCGATGATCAGGATGCCGGGGCGCGCCAGGGGCGTAAAGAGCGCCGAGCGGGTGCCGATGATGACCGCCAGCTCGCCGCGCCGGGCCCGGCTCCAGATGGCCAGACGCTGGATGTCGGTCAGTCCCGAGTGCAGGGCCGCGACCTGGCTGGCGCCAAAGCGCGCGGCAAAGCGTTGCAATAACTGCGGGGTCAGGCTGATGTCCGGCACCAATACCAGGGCCTGGCGATCCTGGGCCAGCAGCGGCGCGATGACTTCCAGATAGACCGCGGTCTTGCCGCTGCCGGTGACGCCATCGAGCAGAAAGGGGGCAAAGCCCTGGGCGGCCTGGATGGCCGCCACGGCGCCCGTCTGATCGGGGTTGAGCGCGAAGGGCGATGGCGGGATCTGCAGGGGTGCCCGGCTTTCAGGTGCCTGCGCGCAGATCCAGCCCTTGGCGGCGCAGGTGTCGCGCAGCGACTTCCAGCCCTTGCCCCAGGCGGCGGGCAGGGCGGATTCCGGGGTGCTGCCTGCCTGTGCCGCCAGGAAAGCGAGCGCCTGCTGCTGGCGCGGCGCGCGTTTCAGCCCGGCCTGCAGTTGCGCCCGGCCGGCATCGCTCAGGCCCCAGCAGGTTTCCGGCGGAAATGGCATCAGTCCCTTGCGCAGCAGTACCGGCAGGGCCGTGGCCCAGATCTCGCCGACCGGGTGATGATAATACTGCGCGGCAAAATGCAGCAGGGCATGCAGGCTGGCGGGCAGGAGCGGCTCCGGGTCGAGCACTTCGAGGACTGCCTTGAGTTGCGCAGGATCCCGGTCGGGGACCGGATCCAGGCCCAGCACGATCCCGAGCCGCTGGGCTTTTCCAAAGGGCACCCGGACCCGTTGCCCCGGCTGCCAGGCCCAGGGCGTGGGAC
Source organism: Thermithiobacillus plumbiphilus (assembly GCF_038070005.1). Lineage (NCBI taxonomy): Bacteria > Pseudomonadati > Pseudomonadota > Acidithiobacillia > Acidithiobacillales > Thermithiobacillaceae > Thermithiobacillus > Thermithiobacillus plumbiphilus. Next base: position 20,667 of record NZ_JBBPCO010000008.1, read on the forward strand.
AGGGCAGATAGTGGAAGGTCTGGCGCAGCGGCGCAAACACGGCAACGCGCAAAAAGCCTGGGGCGGAACTGGAGCGGTTCATGTGATTTTCGGAAAAAACCCTGTGTGGCGCGGACTTACTGTGCTTGCTCACAAATTCTGTGGATAACTTTGTGGACACTCGTGGAAACTAGGACAAAAGTCTCGTAAGACAATGGGCTTAGGCCTTTGCCCAAAAAAATGGCGAAAGTAAATGGTTAATTGAATCAGGCGCTTGTCTTCCGAGCCTTGACGGGTCGCTGGGATTGTGTGTGCAAGCCCGGAATTCACGGCCAGAGCCGGCTTGTGAATTGTTTTGTGGACCCAGTCCAGATGCATACCAGAAAAAGACCTCAAGCGGGTATGTACAGTCCGCCCAGTATGCCCGCAAAGACGGTCATGCCGATCCAGTTATTGTGCAGAAAGGCCTGAAAGCTGCGCAGGCGGTCGCGATCGCGGATCAGCCACTGTTCATAGAGGGCGAGTCCGGCCGCCAGCAGCAGGGACAGGTCGAAGGGCCAGGAAAGTCCGGCCTGGCGTCCCACCCAGTACAGGAGCCCCAGCGCCAGACCGTGCAGCAGGGCGATCATCAGCCGATCGAAGCGCCCGAACAGGATGGCCGTGGACTTGACGCCGATCTTCAGGTCATCCGGCCGATCCGCCATGGCGTAGGCCGTGTCATAGGCGAGCACCCAGGCGATATTGGCCGCCAGCAGGAGCCAGGCGAGATTCGGGACCTGTCCGGTCTGGGCGGCGAAAGCCATGGGAATGCCCCAGCCAAAGGCAATGCCGAGGTAGGCCTGGGGCAGATGGGTGAAGCGCTTGAAGAAAGGATAGGTCGCGGCCAGCAGCAGGGCAATCACCGCCAGGGCAATGGTCAACCAATTGAGAAAGAGCAGCAGACTGGCGGAGATCAGCACCAGCACGACAAAGAGGCCTAGCGCCTCGCGCGGACTGACCCGGCCGCTGGCGAGCGGGCGGTCGCGGGTACGTGCCACGTGGGCATCGAAATCGCGGTCGGCATAGTCGTTGATCACGCAACCGGCCGAGCGCATCAGCAGCACGCCCAGGCCAAAGACCAGCACCAGCAGGGGGTCGGGGTGGCCACGCCCGGCCAGAAACAGGGCCCAGTAGGTTGGCCAGAGCAGCAGCAGGGTGCCGATGGGGCGATGCATGCGCATCAGTTCCAGATAGTCCCGGATCTTGCTCATCATGTCATTCACGGAAAGGGAGGAGGGCCGGCAGCAGGATTTCCTGCACCAGCAGGCGCTGATCACAGCTTTGATAGAGCGAGCGCCGGGCCCAGAGACGTCCCGCAGTTGCCGGCGTCCCCGCCAGCCGCAGGATGTCGAGCCGCAGGCGCCGGGCCTGGCAGGGGCTGCGAAACAGCAGGTCGCCAATGGGTCGGCTGCCCCAGCGTGCCAGGGGCTTGAGGGTGCCGCGCAGGTGGCGCAGCGGGATCAGGGTGCGGGCGTGGATCCAGGGCGTCGGGCAGTGGCTGCAGTACAGCAGGCTTTCACGCAGCAGGGCCTGCTCGCCCGGACCCAGACGCAGCAGCCGGGCCTCGTCGGGGCGGGGTCGGACATGGGCCTGGCGCAGGATCTGTGCCCGGATCGCACCCTGGCAATGCCGACGCAGGGCCTCGGTGAAGGAACCCGACACCCCCAGCCAGCCGCGCAACTCGCGTGGTGGCCGACTGGCGGGCCCTGGCCGCCTTGCAGAGCACACCGGCACGGATCAGAAAAGCAGCTTGTGGGTGGCGATGAAGACCACGACGAAGCCGATCAGGGTGTTGATACCCACCAGCATGCGGATCTGTCCCAGGGCCTTGCCGGCATCCGCCCAGTTCTGGGCCTCGACTTGGCGCTTGAGGCGGCGGTAGGGCGCAAAGAAGACGTGCGCGAAGATCAGCATCATTACCAGCCCAAGACCCAGCATGAGGTGGACATAGATAGGCGCGGTGCTCATGTCGCCGGTATCGAAGATCATGCCGAATCCACTGACGAGGATCAGCGCCACCGTCGCCCAGACCCAGGGAAAGAAACGCCCGAACACCCCGCGCCAGAGCCGCAGCCGGTCTGGCGCCTGCAACAGTTCCGCGGCCGCCGGCCTTAGAACCATGTAGGCAAAGAACATCCCGCCGACCCAGGTGAGCATGGCGGCGACGTGCAGGAATTTCAGGATGCCATAGAGCATGGGCGCGGTTCTCCTTATGGGTGATCGGTGAGGCTGCTCATGGATATTCCCTGCTTTAAGCGGCAAGGTCAATGCACTTTGAAGGTATCTTGCCACGCTGATGAGGCACTGGCATGATCCGGGCTACTGCGAATTGCGTCCCTGCCGAGGAGGTTCCTTGAAAACGTCCGTCCTGCGCCTGACCATGGTCCTGTCATCCTTGCAAGCAACATCCGCCCTGGCGGAAATCCCTGCCCCGCTGCGCGAGGTGAATCAGACCGTCAGTGTACAGATCGGTGCGCTGGGGCAGGATTATTTCGAGCACGACGATTACGGCGAGGTGCCGACGGATTATCTCGACAGGGAGGACGGCACGCTGGGAGCCCTGGCCCTGGAAGGCCGCTGGCTGAAGGACGCCTGGCTCTACCAGGCGCAAGTGCGGCTGGCGGCGGGCGAGACGGATTACGACGGTTATCTGCAGAACCTGAACACTGGCGAAATCACGCCGCACCAGTCCACCACCGACAACCTGATGCAGACCGCCCGCGTCAGCATCGGCTATCTGCAGCCACTTGGCGGCGCCCTGGCCCTCATTCCCGGTGCCGAGATCGGATCCCGTTTCTGGAATCGCTCCCTGCAGGGCATCGGCGGCTATGATGAACAATACTTCGATGTGCATGCCGGGCTTTCCCTGACCGCGCAGGCTGCCCTGTCGGAGCGCCTGGTGGCCAGCCTGCAGGCCGCCGGGGGCAGCACGGTTTACGGGATGATCAATGTCGACAGCGTCGATCTGCGGGAAGAACTGGGCAGGAAGCCCTACTACCGGCTCGGCGCGGGGCTCGATTATCGCCTCGATGCCCGCTGGCACCTGAAGGCCGACCTGGCTTACGAGCGCTTCGGCTACGGCGAGTCCAATGTCTCCGAGTACAATGGCAAGTTCTATCGGGAACCACGCAGTCGCACCCGCCAGCAGAGCGTGCTGGTGGGGGTTGGCTACAGGTTCTGATCACCCGGTGCAGGTCCGAGCGTGAAATAGAAGGTCGCGCCCTCTCCCGGCTTCCCCTCGGCCCAGATGCGGCCATCGTGGCGCGTGATGATGCGCCCGACGGTAGCCAGACCGATGCCGGTGCCTTCGAATTCCTTGCTGCTGTGCAGACGCTGGAAGGGCGTGAACAGCTTGTCGGCATAGTTCATGTCGAATCCGGCCCCGTTATCGCGCACGAAGTAGATGCACTCTTCCCGCACCCCGAATTCGATCCGCGCGTTCGCCTGGTGCCGGGTGAATTTCCAGGCATTGCCCAGCAGGTTCTCCAGCACGATTTCAAGCAGTCGCGCATCCCCACAGGCAATGATACGGGGCTGGACAACGAACTCTACCCGGCGCTCTGGCTGCTGCGCCTGCAGGTTCTCGGCAACCCGATGCACGATGGCGCTGATGTTCAGCGATTTCCGATGGATTTCGCTGCGGGTGATCTGGGCCAGAGCGAGCAGATCATCGATCAGGACGCCCATGCGCTGGCTGGCGCTCAGTATTCTTGACAGATGCTGCTGGCTTTCATGACTCAGATTGCCCTGGCTATCTGCCAGCAGGGCCTGGCTGAAGCCATGAATTGCCCGCAATGGCGCCCGCAGATCATGGGAGACGGAATAGCTGAAGGTTTCCAGTTCCCGATTCAAAGTCTCAAGCCGGGTATTGATGGCGCTCAACTCCAGGGTGCGTTCCGCAACTCGTTGCTCCAGTGTTACATTCAGTTGCCGGATGGCATCTTCCGCCAGCTTGCGCTCACTGATGTCCTCAACCGTGCTCACCACGCCGATGACCCGCCCGCCTTCGAGCAGGGGCGCCATGCTGATGCTGGCGGTCCTGATCTCGCCCGAGGCGTCGGGCAGTTCGATTTCAATGTCGCGTATCTCTTCACCCTGGCTTGCCACTCGCGCGAAACTCGCGTCGATCTCGCTGCGGCTGGTATCCTTGAACAAACTGGAAAAGCGCTGGCCGATCAAAGTTTCAAGCGCTTGGCCGGTCATGTCGGCGGCACGATGGTTGGCGAGGGTGAGGCGGCCCTGCAGATCCAGGGCGAAGATGGCGTTGCTGACGCTCTGCATGACCTTGTCGCGAAACTCGCGGGTTTCCTGCAACAGGCGTTCCTGACGGCGTTCCCGCTCGCGCTGCAGAAATTCCTTGTACACGCTGATGAGCGTGATCGCGAGCATCAGCAGCACGCCGAAGCCAAGTGCGGCCGCGCCGAGCCTGTTGATGCTCATGCCCCTTGCAAGGGCCTCGCTGGAATCGCCCAGGGGGGCGAAAATGGCCGCCTGCATGCCGGTATAATGCATGCCTGCGATGGCGATGCCCATGCCAGTGGCGCTGCCGATCTTCTTCCAACTCCAGTAGGCCAGGCTTTCTCCCTTGAGCCTGAAGGCCAGCCACAGCGCAGCAATGGATGCCGTGATGGCGATCAGGATGGACGCGGCAAACAGCCAGGGATCATAGTGGAGCACCGCAGGCATGCGCATGGCTGCCATGCCGACATAATGCATCGCGGCAATGCCGATTCCCATGAATAGCCCGCCGGCCAGCAAGGGGGCTGCACCCAGCGTGTTGCGGCTGCTGATGAACAGGGCCACGCCAGAGGCGATGATGGCGATGATCATCGATAGCGCGGTCGTGCCGAAATCATAGTGCATCGGCATCGGCATCTGAAACGCCATCATGCCAATGAAATGCATCGACCAGATGCCGATGCCCATGGCCGTGGCCCCACCCAGCAGCCAGACCAGGCGCAGCCGGCCCTGCGTCACTGCGACCCGGCCGGCCAGTTCGAGCGCGGCGTAGGCCGCCCCGATGGCGACTACGATCGACAGCATGACCAGGGTCAGGTCATAACTGGCATGGATGGCGATGTTGGTGCTGCTATGGATCAATGTTTTTCTCTGTATTGATGGCGCATGGCAAGTGGCGCCTTGGGAGTTTTACTGGCAAGGGAGCCACCTGGAATCAGACCATTGACCGTTGCAGCGTGAATCGAAAGGTTGCGCCCTCGCTGGGTTTGCCCTCGGCCCAGATCCGTCCGCCATGGCGCTCGATGCTGCGCTTGACGATGTTCAATCCGATGCCGATGCCCTCGAACTCCCTGCTGCTGTGCAGGCGCTGAAACACCTGAAAGAGTTTATGCGCGTAATTCATGTCAAAGCCCGCACCGTTATCACGCACGAAATAGACGATTTCCTCACCCTGGCTTTCCGAACCGATGCTGATCCGTGCCGGACACTTCCCCGCACTGAATTTCCAGGCGTTGCCGATGAGGTTTTCCAGTACCCGCTCGAGCAGCCCGGGATCCGCTTCTGCCGGCAGCTTTTCCGGGATGTCGAAGACGACCTCGCGCGCCGGATCGCTCTGGCGCAGGCGCATGCTGATCGTTCTGGAGATCTGGCCAAGATCGATCTTTTGAATCCGCAACTGCTGGCGGTCCAGCCGGCTCAGTTCCAGCAGGGCGTCGATGAGCGCAGCCATGTGCTGGCTTGCCCCGCGGATGCGTTCCAGGTGCTTCTGGCCCTCGGCATCGAGCCTGTCGCCGTAGTCCTCTTCGAGGATGCGGGCGAAGCCATCGAGCGCGCGCAGCGGCGCGCGCAGATCATGGGAGACCGAGTAGCTGAAGGATTCCAGCGATTGATTCAGCGCGGTCAACTCGGCCTTGCGCTGGCGCAGGGCGGCATTCGCCTGACGCAGGTCCTGCTCGGCCTGGCGGATCTCGGTGATGTCGTGCATGAGCACCAGGGCGCCGAGCCTTTCTCCCTCGGGGCCGTGAATGGGCTGGCCTTGCGTTACCACGGTTCGCTGCTGACCCTCGGGCGTGTAAATCATCATTTCCACGCCCCGGAAGCTTTCTCCGCAAAAGGCGCGATAGAGGGGCACTTCTTCCTTGCGCATCGGGGTCAGGCCATCTGGCTGATACAGGCCATAGTAGCTGGCCCAGCCATCCGGCAGGATGGGGGCAATGTCACGGCCATGAGACTGGCGGATTCCCTCGCTGAAGAGGATGAGTTGGCCTTCGGCATCGCAGGCGACGATACCCTCAGCGGCCTGTTCCATGAAGGCTTCCAGAAATCGCCGCGCACGTTCGTGTTCGACCGTGATCTTCTCCAGCGCCTGAAAGTCCCGGGCATGCTGCAGGGCCGCGCCGAGCAGACCGGCGAGCATCTGCAGGGCCAGTTCATCTTCGGTTGTGAAGGCATGGGTCCGAGTGGACAGCACTTTCACGACACTATGGCAGTTGTCACCATGGCACAGTGGCATCACCAGCATCGAGCGTACCCCGGTTTTTCGGCGGGTTTCCTGGTCCACGCGCGGGTCGGTCTCGGCGTCATCACAGCGCAGCAATCCCTTGCCCCTTAATGCCAGGCCAGACAGACTGTTTCCAATGGCCAGCCGCAGATCCCGGAATGGAGTCAAGATGCCGGAGACGCAGTGGTAACGCAGATTGTCACCCTCGACCACTTCGATCACCGCGCTCTCGGCCCCCGTAAGCGCGCGGGTGCGCTCCACGATGAGACTCATCAGCATTTCGGGATCGAGCGGGGCCTCGGCGATTTCCTGCTGTATGGCGAGGATGGCCGAGAGTTTGGCGGCATTGTCGATGGTCATGGTGACGCGTTTGCCTTGTACCTGTTGGATGAGATCACACGTGTTCACTATCAGGCGATGTCGCCGTAGTCCAGTCGCCCGGCCAGCCAGCGATCCACCAGGGCATGGCAAAGCGCAGGCGAAGTCTGGCGCAGGGCCGCGGCCGACTCGGCCACCTGGTCGAGCAGGTCTTCATCGCGACTGAGATCAGCGATGCGCAGGTTGGCTAGGCCCGTCTGGCGCACGCCGAGAAACTCGCCGGGTCCACGCAGTTCGAGGTCCTTGCGGGCGATCACGAAGCCATCCTGGCTCTCGCGCATGATGGCCAGCCGATCGCGGCCCTTTTGTGACAGCGGCGGGTGATACATCAGCACGCAGGCACTCTTGGCGCTGCCCCGCCCGACCCGGCCGCGCAACTGGTGCAATTGCGACAGGCCCAGGCGCTCGGCGTTTTCGATGATCATCAGCGAGGCATTGGGCACGTCCACCCCGACCTCGATCACCGTGGTGGCTACCAGCAACTGGATCTCGCCGGCCTTGAAGGCCTCCATCACCGCGCTCTTTTCCGCACCCTTGAGCCGTCCATGCACCAGGCCCACCCGCAGTTCCGGCAGGGCCTCGCTGAGTTCGACATAGCTCTGCTCGGCGGCCTGCAACTGCAGGGCCTCGGATTCATCGATGAGCGGGCAGACCCAGTAGACCTGCCGGCCGGTCAGCACCGCGTGGCGCACCCGCTCGATCACTTCCTCGCGGCGCTGATCGCTGATGACCACGCTGTCGATGGGGCTGCGCCCCGGCGGCAGTTCATCAAGCACGCTGAGATCGAGGTCGGCATGCAGGGTCATGGCCAGGGTGCGCGGGATGGGCGTGGCGGTCATGACCAGCAGGTGCGGGTTCTCGCCCTTGCCGCGCAACTGCATCCGTTGATCTACCCCAAAGCGGTGCTGCTCGTCAATGATCACCAGGCCCAGGCGCTGGAAGCGGACCTCTTCCTGAAAGAGCGCATGGGTGCCCACCACCATGCGAATCTCGCCGCTGGCCAGTCGCGCCAGGGTCTCGCGCCGTTCGGCACTGCCCTGCTTCTGCGCCAGCCAGCCGCTGTCAATCCCCAGTGGCGCCAGCCAGCGGGCGAAACTCTCGCGGTGCTGCTCGGCCAGGATCTCGGTGGGCGCCATGAGCGCGACCTGATAGCCGGCCTCGATGGCATAGAGGCTGGCCGCCACCGCCACCAGGGTCTTGCCGGCGCCGACATCGCCCTGTAGCAGGCGCTGCATCGGCGTGGCGCGCGCCATGTCGGCGCGGATCTCGGCGATCACCCGCTGTTGCGCGCCAGTGGGCTGGAAGGGCAGTTGCGCCAGCAGGTCTTCCCAGAGCCGGCCCGCGCCGGCCAGCACCGGGGCCTCCTCGATGACCCGCCGGCTGCGCAGCAGTTGCAGGGCCAGCCTGTGCGCCAGCAACTCCTCGAAGGCCAGGCGCCGGTGGGCCGGGTGGAAGGGATCGGGCGGCTCGCCCTGAGGCTGATGAATGGTGCGCAGGGCGGTATGCAGATCCGGCAGCCCCTGGCGTAGCGGCTCGGGCAGGAGGTCTGGCAGCGCGCTCAGATTGTCCAGGGCCTCGCCGATCCAGCGGCGTAGTTGCGCCTGGTTCAGGCCCTCGGTGGCCGGATAAAAAGGGGTCAGATGGGTGGGGGTGTTCAGAGCGATGGGGCTGGCCGCCACCTGCCACTCGGGGTGTATCATCTCCAGGCCATTGAAGGCCCGGCGCACCTCGCCAAAGCACCAGATGGCCAGTCCCCGGCGCAATTGCGCCTTGAGGCCCGGGTGAAAGTGAAAAAAGCGCAGCGACAGGAAGCCGGTGTTGTCGCTGATGCGCACCACCAGCATATTGCGCTTGCCGGGCACCACTTCCGCCAGCTCGATCTGGCCGCGTACCGCCACTTCCTGTTCGGGTTGCAGGCTGCCGATGGGCAGGATGCGGCGCCGGTCCTGATAACGCAGCGGCAGATGGAACAGCAGATCCTGGACCCGCGCAATCCCCAGATTGCCAAGGCGCAGCAAGGCCGCCGGGCCGATGCCCTTGAGGGTGCTGACTGGCGCCTGGGGATCGATGCCGGGCAAGTTCAGGAGGACTTCGCGGCCCGCAGCTGCGCGATCAATTCCTGCACATCAAGACCATGCATGATCGCCGCCTGTTGCACCGTATCGAAGTTCGCGGCCACGCATTCATCACAGAACGCGCCATTGCGGTGCAGGACCTCGCGCAGCTCGGGATGACTGGCAAGCAGTTCCATGATGCGCAGACTGGGTTCGATATTCTCTTGCATGCTTCCTCCCGGACGGGCTCAAAGCGCCACGACTCCGTCGATTTCCACCACGGCACCTCTGGGCAGGGCCGACACCTGCACGGCGGCCCGCGCCGGGTAGGGCCGGTCGAAGTAGCCTTCCATGACCTGGTTGACGGTGGCGAAGTTGCCGAGATCCGTCAGGTAGACGTTGAGCTTCACGGCCCGCCCAAGCTCGGTGCCAGCGGCCTGGCAGACCGCCTGCAGATTGTCGAGCACCCGTCTGAGCTGGGTTTCGAAGTCGCCTTCCACCAGTTGGCCACTGTGCGGATCCAGCGGGATCTGGCCGGAGAGCCAGAGCAGTCCCCCCTGGATCATGGCCTGGCTGTAGGTACCGATCGCGGCCGGGGCTTGCTCGCTATGAACGGCTTCTCTGGACATTGCTTCACCACCTCGCACTTGGACGCCCGATACCGGGATTGAGTTCTATTTGGTCGCCAGCCGCTGCTCCGGCAGCGGGATTTCGGCACGCCTGTGCTCGAGATCAGCCAGCCCGGAGCGGATGTGCAGATCGCGCTGCGGAAAGGGGATCTCGATGCCGTGCTGGTCGAGGGCCTCGGCGATGGCCCAGGTATAAGCGGCCTGGGTGGCGCCGGGGCTGACCATGCGCTGGCGATCCACCCAGACCACCAGCTCGAAATTCAGGGCGCTGTCGCCAAAGCCCACCAGCCAGACCTGCGGCGCACGCCGATCATGCAGATCCGTGCCGGGCAGGCGGGCCGCGGCCTCGCTGACCACCCGGCGCACCAGTTCCCGATCACTGCCGTAGGCAACCCCGAAGGGGATGTGAATGCGCCGGGTCAGCTCATCGAAGCTCCAGTTCACCACCTGACCGTTGATGAAATCCGAGTTCGGCACCAGGATGTCCACGCCATCATTGGTGGTCACCCGGGTGAAACGCACGTTGATCTCCTTCACCAGTCCGCGCGTGCCACTGGAAAGCTCGATGAAGTCGCCCACCTTCAGGGTCTTTTCGAACAGCAGGATGATGCCCGAGATGAAGTTGCTGAAGATGTTCTTTAGCCCGAAGCCCAGACCCACACCTACCGCGCCACCGAGAAAGGCCAGATGACTCAGGTTGACGCCGAGACTTGAAAGCGCAACCACGATGGCAATCGCGACGATCGCATAATGCAGGATGCGCGACAGGGTATAGGCAGCGCTCGGATCGAAGCGGGTGCCATCGGCGGCCAGCCGCGTGACGGCATGACGCACGGCCCGTGACAGCCAGTAACCCAGAAAGAGGATGAGCAGGAACTGCAACAGGCCGTAAGGGCGAATGACCACCCCGCCAAACTGGAACAGGGGATAATTGATGATGGTGATGGCATCACTCAGCCAGCCGGGCTGCGAGAGGGCGGATGTGCTCATGCTAACCTTTCAGGCGCTGGACCCGGGACACGACCGGCAGGCTGCGCAGCGCGCGCATGATGCGCGCAAGGTGCTGGCGATTCGTCACATCGACGGTAAAGGTGATGCCGGTATAGAGCCCATCCCGCTCCTCGATGTCGACGTGATCGATATTGGAACCCTCCTCGGCGATCAGGGTGGCGAGCCTGGCCAGCACGCCACGCGCATGTTCGACCACGGTACGGATGGTCACAGGATATTCGCCGCTGACCTTGGCATCCCACTGCACGTCCACCCACTTGTCGCGGCGCTTGCGCCATTCCTGGATGTTCGGGCAGTCATGGGTGTGGACGACGATGCCTCGCCCGGCGGTGACGAAGCCGAGGATGGGATCGCCCGGGATCGGATGGCAGCAGCGCGCCAGGGTGACGGCCATGCCTTCCGTGCCGCGAATGCTCAAGGAGAAGGTCTTGTCCCGCTCGGGCACGCCGCCTTCACCTTCCACTTGCTCTGGCAGGAGACTGTGCGCCACCACCAGCGGATAGGCATTGCCCATGCCGATGGCCTCCAGCAGCTCCGTGGCCGAGCCGACCCGGAAGGTGGGCAGGATGCGTTGCCAGTCCTGCTCCTGTACCGCCTCCAGCGTGCCGCCCATCGAGCGCAGTGCCTTGTCCAGCAGGCGCTTGCCCATGGCCTCGGCCTCGGCGTGCTGGATATTCTTCAGATGCATGCGGATATTTGCCCGCGCCTTGCCGGTGGCAACGAAATCCAGCCAGCCCGGATTGGGCGAGGCGCTCTGGGCCGTGATGATCTCCACGTGGTCGCCGTTTTTCAACAGCGTGCGCAAGGGCACGAACTGGTCGTTGACCTTGGCGGCGATGCAGTGATTGCCGATATCGGTATGCACGGCATAGGCGAAATCCACGGCAGTGGCGCCCTGCGGCAGGCTCATGATCTTGCCCTTGGGGGTGAAGACGTAGACCTGATCCGGAAACAGATCCATCTTCACGCTCTCCAGGAACTCGCGCGAGTCGCCGCCCTTTTGCTGCAGTTCCAGCAGATGCTGCACCCAGGCGCGGGCCTGGGCCTGGGCTCGGCTGGAGGACTCGCCGCTCTTGTAGAGCCAATGCGCCGCCACCCCGGCCTCGGCGACCCGGTGCATGTCCTCGGTGCGGATCTGCACCTCGATCGGATGCCCGAAGGGCCCGAACAGCACCGTATGCAGGGACTGATAACCGTTGGCCTTGGGGATGGCGATATAGTCCTTGAAGCGCCCCGGAATCGGCTTGTAGAGATTGTGAATCAGGCCCAGCACCCTATAGCAGGTGTCCACCGAATCGACGATGATGCGAAACGCATAGATATCGCTGACGGCGCTGAAGGACAGGGACTTCTTCTGCATCTTCTGATAGATGCTGTAGATGTGTTTCTCGCGTCCCAGCACCTCGCCGCTGATGCCTTCCTGGCGCAGGCGCTCCTCGATGGCCGCGCGAATCCGCGTCACCACTTCCTTGCGGTTGCCGCGCGAGGCCCGGATCGCTTCCGAGAGCGCATGCCAGCGCTTGGGATAGAGGTGAGCGAAGGCCAGCTCTTCGAGCTCGATGCGGATCGGATTGATGCCCAGGCGCTGGGCGATGGGGGCATAGATCTCCAGGGTCTCGCGCGAGATGCGCCGACGCTTTTCCGAGATCATCACGCCCATGGTGCGCATGTTGTGGAGCCGGTCGGCGAGCTTGATCAGCACCACCCGGATGTCCTTGGACATGGCCAGCAGCATCTTGCGGAAATTCTCTGCCTGCGCTTCCTCGGATGTCTCGAAGTGCACCTTGCCGAGCTTGGTGACGCCATCCACCAGGTCCGCCACGCTCTGGCCGAATACGCGCGCCAGCTCTTCCTTGCTGACGCCGGTATCCTCGATGACGTCATGCAGGATGGCGCCCTGGATGGAGGGCAGGTCGAGCCGCAGTTCAGCGAGGATGCGGGCCACGGCCAGGGGGTGGTGGATATAGGGCTCGCCGCTGCGCCGGTTCTGGCCCTGATGCGCCATTGCGCCATAGACGAAGGTGAGATAGGCCGCCTCGACCTCGTCTGGCTCCATGTATTGCCCGAGCACCTCGCGCAGGGCATCGAAGGCCTGCGGTCCCGGAGGATCGGGCAGCTGCAGGTCGGGGAGCAGGGGCGCGTGCCAGTCGGGATGCGCCGGTTCCGGGGGTTGCAGCAGGGCTGCATCCGAACTGGACAGGCGGTTTTCGCTGGCGGGTGGAATGAAGTGCATCAGTTGCCCTAGATGATGGGGTCTTCCTCTATTCGCCGCTGTGTGCTGGCGAACTCCGTCACCACGGGTTCATCGAGCACGCTGGCGCCAACCTTGCTCTCGGCAATCTCGCGCAGGGCGATGACGGTGGGCTTGTCCTTGTCGTCCGGCACCAGCGGGGTGGCACCCATGGCGAGCTGACGCGCGCGCCGGGCGGCCGCCAGGGTCAGCTCGAAGCGGTTGGGGATGTTGTGCAGACAATCTTCAACGGTCACGCGGGCCATTTTGCATCCTTTGCTTGGTTCAAAAACAGTGTGAATGAAAACAATATCTTAGCTTAAATGCGCAGGCCTGTCTGCAAGGGCTAGAGGCCCAGCAGCTCGTGCATGCGCTGGCGCATTTCCTCGGTATGGCGGCAGAGCCGCAGCCGTTCCGCCGCGACGATGCTGTGCAGCTGCTCCAGTGCCAGCTCAAAGCTGTCATTGATCACCACGTAATCATACTCGTCGTAATGTACCATCTCGCGCTGTGCCTCCTGCATGCGCAACGCGATCACCTTGTCATCGTCCTGGCCACGCTGGCGCAGACGGCTTTCGAGCGCCGCCGTGGACGGCGGCAGGATGAAGATGCTCACGGTATGCTTTGGCAGGCGCTCGCGCACCTGGCGCGCGCCCTGCCAGTCGATCTCCAGCAGCACGTCCGTGCCCACCAGCAGCTGGCGCTTGACCCAGTCCTCGCTGGTACCGTAGTAGTTGCCGAATACCCGGGCATGTTCCAAAAAGGCACCCTGGTCGACCATCTGCTCGAAGGTGGGGATGTCGATGAAATGGTAATGCTCGCCGCTGGTTTCACCGGGCCGCGCCGGGCGCGTGGTATAGGACACCGAGTGGCGCAGTTGTGGCGTGTGTTCGATCAGCGCCCGGCTCAGGCTGGTCTTGCCGGCCCCGCTGGGCGCGGAGATGATCCAGAGAATACCGTTACGATTGCCGTCCAGCATGTGCTTCCTTTTCGGGGCCAGGTGCTCCTGACCCGGGTCATCATTCAATGTTCTGGACCTGCTCGCGCATCTGCTCGATCAGGACCTTGAGGCTGACTGCCGCCTGGGTGGTCTGGGTGTCGGCCGATTTCGAGCCCAGGGTATTGGCCTCGCGGTTGAGTTCCTGCATCATGAAATCCAGGCGTCTGCCCACCGCGTCACGGCCATTGAGGACGCGGCGCACCTCGTTGATGTGCGTGCCGAGCCGGTCAACCTCCTCGGCAACGTCGATGCGGGTGGCAAACAGCACCATTTCCTGCTCCAGACGCTGTGGGTCCATGTCGCGGCGCAATTCCCCAAGCCGCTCCTCCAGTCGCCGACGATAATCCGCGATCACCTGCGGCAAGCGCGTGCGTACCTCGCTGATCACGGTTTCCATGGCGTCGAGGCGCTCGCGGATCAATCCGGCAAGCTTTTCGCCCTCGCGCGCGCGGCTGGCGCCCAGCTCTTCCAGGGTGTGCTCCAGCAATTGCAGGGCGCTGGCCTGTAGCTGCTCGTTGTCCAGCGCCGGGCTTTGCAGCACGCCCGGCCATTTCAACAGCTCCAGGGCCGAGAACGGCGCCTTCGCCTCAAAGCGGTCAGCGAGATCTCCGGCCAGTCGCGACAGCTCCTGCAGCAGGTCCTCATTGACCTGCAGGGCGGTGTTTTCGCCGGCCACCGGTGGCGCCCAGCGCAGAGTGGCGTCGATCTTGCCCCGGCGCAATCGCGCCTGGATCGTTTCGCGCACCTTGCCCTCCAAGGCGCGCAATTCCTCGGGCAGACGCGGACTGATCTCCAGATGGCGGTGATTCACCGAGCGCAGTTCCCAGGAGAGCAGGCCCCAGGGGCCATTCTGCTCCTGCCGGGCAAAGGCGGTCATGCTGCGCGTCATGGCAGTTCCTCGATGGCATGTTTGTCAACGCTTGAGCATATCAGGCTTGGCGCCGCGCTGCACCCTGTGACATGGCGCCCGAGGCTTCACTGTGCAAGGCTCAGGGGCAGAGAATGCCGCCCAGGGTTTCGGTGAGATCCTTTTCGGCAAGTTTGGTGTAGTCCTTGTTGAGGCTGTCCATCACCAGACTGGCGGTGTTGTGGTCCAGGGTCTCGCGCAGCAGGCCCAGGAAGTGCGGCGGGGCGATCAGTACCAGGCGGTCATATGCCTTCTGGGTACGCCCCTGATTCATGCGCTCGCACAGCTCCTGCGCGAACTGCTGTGCCTCCACTTCCTTGGGGCCCGTGGATGGCTCCATGGCGGGGCGGGAGGCGGTGGCACCAGGACGACCCTTGCTGGGAGCTGCGCTTTGTTGCTGACGGCCGCGGTCGTCGGTAACAAGATCAATACCCTTTTTTCGGCTGTCGGGATGTTCGAGCTCCTCCAGTAGTTCAAGGCCCTTGTTGCAGCCCCGGTTGGCAAACAGTCTGGCATTACTGGCATTGGCAACGAGAATCCAGGTGGTGGTCATGGCCGCTCCATTGTTTTTCTGGACAAATGGAATAGTTGATCGCTGTACGCGCGATTTGCGGACAGATCAGGAAAAAGGCCTTTATAATGGCCTTGGCGTCCGACTGAGGCTCCTATATCATTGGTACGCCGGAACCATCGTGCGCCGATCTGTCTAAGGATAGGCCATTTTTAAGCTGTGGAGTTCCCATGTCCGCCCAACGTAAAGAAGATACGCAAGTCGATCTGAGCCCCTACTGCTGCTGCTCGGAAGCGACCTTCAACGAGATCCTCGCGCGCCAGCGAGCCGAGCCCCTGCCTTTCATGGACCTGATCATGGTGCATGCCGGCTGCGGTACCGGCTGCGGCAGCTGCCTGGAAGATCTGGAAGCCTTCCTCAAGGCCAACGACGCCTATATCGAAGACTAGCGTCCGCGCATCTTCGTTGCCTCGGACTCCTCCCTTTGTAGCCCCTCGATGGTTGCGCGGCGGCCATGCGCAAACGCTCTATGCCGCCCTGTTCGCGCCACGTCCTCCTGTCAGCTATCAACGCGAACGCTGGGAAACCCCGGACGGGGATTTCATCGATCTCGATTGGGTCAGTGGTTCCCGCGAGTCACCCTTGCTGGTGCTTTTCCATGGCCTGGAAAGCGGCTCGGGCGGCCATTACGCCCGCGCTCTGGCCGCCGCCTGCCGGCAACGCGGCTGGCGCTTCGTCGTGCCGCATTTTCGCGGTTGCAGCGGCGAGCCCAATCGTTTGGCGCGCGCCTATCATGCCGGCGACAGCGCCGAAATCGCCTGGATCCTGGAACGCCTGACGCGTGGGCGATCTGCACCTTGCCTTGCCGTTGGCGTCTCGCTCGGCGGCAACGCCCTCTTGAAGTATCTCGGCGAGCGCGGTACCGCGGCCGGGGATGTCCTCGATGGCGCCGCCGCCGTCTGTGCGCCGATGGAGCTTGCCGTGGCCGGCGAGGTGCTGGGCGTGGGTCTCAACCGCGTCTATACCTGGCATTTTTTGCGCAGCCTCAAACCCCGCGCTGTCGCCCGCCTGCAGCGTCATCCTGGCATCTATGATCTAGCCGCCCTGCGCCGGGCCCGCAATCTGCGCGGCTTCGACGATGCCGTCACCGCGCCTTTGCACGGTTTTGCCGGCGTGGATGATTACTGGCAGCGGGCGTCGAGCAAGCCTCTGCTCGGTAATATCACCCTGCCCACCCTGCTCCTGAACAGCCGGGATGATCCCTTCTATCCGGCCGCCGCCCTGCCGGATCCGGCCGCCCTGCCAAGCTGCGTGCAGGCAGAGTACCCGGAATCCGGCGGGCATGTGGGCTTTGTCAGTGGTGCCTTTCCGGGCAATCTGGACTGGCTGCCAATGCGTCTGCTGGGGTTTTTCGACGAGCAGCTCTAGCGCTTGCCACCGGCATTCAGCCTATCCGCCTTTCGTGTTATATTCCCGCTATTTACGCGCAGGCCCCATGCTCAATACCCTTATCCGCCAGATCCTCACCAGCCGCGTCTATGACGTGGCGCGGGAAACGCCGCTTGAACCCGCCGCCAATCTCTCCCGCCGTCTCGGCAACCAGGTGCTCTTCAAGCGCGAGGACCTGCAGCCGGTGTTCAGCTTCAAGCTGCGCGGTGCCTACAATCGCATCGCGCATCTGAGTGAGGCCGAGCGCGCCCGCGGCGTCATCGCTGCGAGTGCCGGCAACCATGCCCAGGGCGTGGCCTTCTCCGCCCTGCGCCTTGGGCTGCGGGCCGTGATCGTGATGCCGCAGACCACCCCACAGATCAAGGTGGATGCGGTGCGGGCTCTGGGTGCCGAGGTGGTGCTGGCGGGCGACAGCTATTCCGATGCCCAGGCGCATTGCGATCAGCTCGTGGCCGAAACCGGCATGAGCTTCATCCATCCCTTTGACGATCCGCTGGTCATTGCTGGGCAGGGCACCATTGGTGACGAACTCCTGCGCCAGAGCAACGGCAAGCTCGATGCCGTGTTCGTGCCGGTCGGCGGGGGCGGGCTGATTGCCGGCATTGCGGGCTTTCTCAAGGTGCTCATGCCCGATGTGCGGGTGATCGGGGTCGAGCCCTTCGAGGCCGACGCCATGTACCAGTCCCTGCAGGCCGGGCAGCGGATCAGGCTCGATCAGGTGGGGATATTTGCCGATGGCGTGGCGGTGCGCGAGGTCGGCAAGCATACCTTCAAGATCGTGCGCGAGACCGTGGATGAGATCATCCGGGTCAGCAATGACGAGATCTGCGCCGCCATCAAGGACGTCTTTGACGACACCCGTGCCATCATGGAACCGGCCGGTGCGCTGGCGGTGGCCGGCCTGAAGGCCTATGCCGAGCGCCAGGGCGTCCAGGACCAGCGCCTGGTGGCCCTGCTCTCGGGCGCCAACATGAACTTCGACCGGCTGCGCTTCGTAGCGGAGCGGGCGGAACTCGGCGAGGCGCGCGAGGCCCTGCTCGCCGTCACCATCCCCGAGCGCCCCGGCGCCTTCCAGTCCTTCTGCGGCACCATCGGCAAGCGCGTCATCACCGAATTCAATTATCGCCTCAATGGCCGCGACAGCGCGCATATCTTTGTTGGCATCAGCACCCGTTCGCGCGAGGACGCCCAGGGCCTGACCGAGTGCCTGAATGAAGCAGGTTATGCGACCACGGACCTGTCCGACAACGAAATGGCCAAGCTGCACGTCCGCCACATGGTCGGCGGGCACTCACCGGCGGTGCGCAATGAACTGATCTATCGCTTCGAATTTCCCGAGCGGCCCGGCGCACTGATGGAATTCCTGGAAAAGCTTGGCGGCCACTGGAACATCAGTCTGTTTCATTACCGCAATCACGGCGCGGACTTCGGCCGCATCCTCGCCGGCATCGAGGTGCCACCCGAGGACCTGCCGGCCTTCGAGCAGTTTCTGGCAAGGCTGGGCTATCCCCATGTGCGCGAGGATGACAATCCGGCCTATCGGTTTTTTCTGGGGTAAGGTCACTGCTGCCGCTCGTTTCGAAAGGAACTGAACAAGAACGGGAACTGGCCCTTTATTTTGCAGTGCGAATTATTGCTTCCTATAGGAAGCTACACATTCTCGCCAGCCTATGGCCCCGTGCCTTAGTTGTTCCAGCCTTTTGAGGTCGCATTCCCTGGGAAGCGCGCGATCTCATCCAACCCCCTTAAATAATCATATCCGATTGTTTTTAAATGTAAAATTAAAAGGCACAGGTTTTGCTTCGAAGTTGTTGCGGACCTGTCGCCTGGTGACTATCAAATTGGGTCTTTTCTTAGCCGAGTGTCGGACATCCGCTTAACTCAATTTTAAATGGAGACGCAAGATGACAACACTGAAGGACCAACTGAACGCGCGGACTGATTCCTACGACCATTGGGCCCTACGGCGCCGCTATGGCCCCGAAGGCCACAATGACAGATCCCTCTGGGTGCTGGCCTGCATGGACGAGCGCCTGCCTGTGGACGAGGCTTTGGGGATTCGCGTGGACAGCCCAGCTGGTGGCGGCGACGCCCACTGCTTTCGCAATGCGGGCGGCATCGTCACCGACGACGCGATCCGCTCAGCCATGCTGACCTGCAACTTCTTCGGCACCAAGGAAATCGTCATCGTTCAGCATACCCAGTGCGGCATGCTGTCCGCCAATGCCAACGACCTAGAGCGGATGCTGAAGGAAAAGGGCGTAGACACGGAAAACCTGACTCTGGACCCGACTCTGCCCGAACTGAAGCTGGACAAGGGCGGGTTCGCCAAGTGGATCGGCATGATGGACGATGTGGATGTGACATGCATGCGTACCATTGAGACGATCCGCAATCATCCCCTGATTCCCAAGCATGTCGTGGTCAGTGGCTGGATCTGGGAAGTGGAGAATCGTAGGCTGCGGGCGCCCACGTTGGATGCCAAAGTGCGAGGGCGTGTGCCTGATGTCCGTAGCACGGACTTCGGGGTGAGTCAGAATCAACCCCCACGGTGGGTCTGATCGGCATTTAGGGCATGCTCGCAAGTTGTAAGAAGAAATAGAACGCACCGCCTAGAGCGGCGCGTTCGGTCATAATTTAATCTGGGAATTCATTTATGCCGACCTATGATTATCGCTGTTGTGAGTGCGGGACACCGTTCGAAGCCAGCCACGCCATGAGCGAGCACGCGCCAGATTGTCCCAGCTGTGGTGGCGTGGCGGAGAAGGCCATTTTAGTAGCTCCGGCCATACATGGCCAAATGGCGCGGGGGCGTGAACTCGCAATGCGCTCGTTGCCGGCATTTAGGACGGAGGCCGGCCCAAATGGCCATAAGCCGGGCTGTAGTTGTTGCGCGCCCCGCGCGACGAGTACGGTCAAGACGAATTGAATACGCCTATTGGGTTGTTTGTCCTGCACATCTAGCCTGCCGTGCTAGGATGAGAACATGGCTGTGGGCCCGCCGCGTACTTTGTGACATCGCAGCTCCGCAGTGCCTCCCTCATCTTTCTGAAGAGGATCGTCCATGTCCCACGCATTGCTTTCCGAGCTGATCCCACTCTCGTTTTTGCAAATGTTCTTCACGCAGAGCGTCAAGCTTGCGGGACAACTGCCGCAAGAGGACGCAGCCTGTCACAACCATATCCAGATTCTGGGGCTGACCGCCAGCAGCTGTCTGGAGGCCCATGTCCGCCAACAACTCGGCCTGTCTGGTGAAATCAGTGGCGATCAATACACTGCGTTGGTCATCAATATCAAGAACCAGATCGGCGGTGGCTTTGCGCCGGCTACGGGCGAGGCGGGAGCCATCCGCGTGATGAACACCCGCTGCCCCTTCGGCGACCGGGTCAAGGAAGCGCCGGAGCTGTGCCGCATGACGTCGTCCGTGTTCGGTGGCATTGCCGCTCGTAATTTCGGTTACGCAAAGGTGGAGTTGCGTCGGCGCATTGCGAATAATGATGGTTGCTGCGAAGTGCTGATCCATTTTGACCGGGAGACGGCCCGGGACAAGTATGGCGACGAATACGTCAGCCAGGACGGTGCTATCGTGTCCCGCATGGCCTTGGAAGACGTGACCGTGCGGGTAGCGGAGAAAATGGCGCGGATCTGGTGTCCTGCGACCGGAAACGCGCCAGAAGGCTGCCGTGGCGGGCCGGAAATCGTGGCCGAATCCCTCGTTATGCGCGAAGCACTGGAAGCCGTCGAATTGGTGGCCCCAACCATGGCCAACGTCCTAATCAACGGCGAAACTGGCGTAGGCAAGGAAATCATCTCCCGCGCTATCCATGCGCTCAGCAAGCGTAGCGAGGGCAAGTTCGTTGCCGTCAACTGCGGGGCGATCCCGGATAACCTGATCGAGAGTGCCTTGTTCGGTCACGAGAAGGGGGCTTTCACTGGGGCGCATGAAATGCGCCAGGGCGTGTTCGAGCGGGCTGCGGGCGGTACGCTGTTTCTTGACGAGGTCGATAGCCTTCCGCTCTTGTCACAAGCTAATCTGTTGCGCGTGCTGCAGGAAGGCGAGTTCGAGCGAGTGGGCGGAAAACAAGTATTGCACGCAGACGTGCGCATCATTGCCGCCTCCAATACGCCAATGGACAAACTTCTAACTGGGGGAGGCTTCCGGCAGGACCTCTACTACCGGTTAAACGTCGTGCCCATCCATATTCCTCCCCTGCGGGAGCGAAGGGAGGATATTACCGCACTGATCAATCACTTGCTGTCGCGTCTAGCGGCGCGTTACCAGAGGCCCCGGAAAGTACTGGGCAGCCGGGCCTGGGGACAGGCTATGGCCTACGAGTGGCCTGGCAACGTGCGTGAACTGGAAAATGTGCTGGAGCGCACATTCCTTTTCGCCAGGGGACAGGTTATCGACGAGCTCGGCGTGCAACTCTCGGCCGAGACCGGCTTGTCGCAAATAGAGGATTTGCGCAGGCGTAGACAAGGCGCGGTTCGGGATGTCGAGACCAAGATTCTACGCGATGCCCTACAACGTCAAGCCGGCAACGTAAGCGCAGTAGCCCGTGAGATAGGCATCACGCCCCGGGCAATTCATCAGAAGTTGCGAAGTTACAATATCGACGCCGCGACTTATCGAAAACCAGGCAAATAAGCTGGGCATGTGTGCCGGGCTGGCGCCGACATTATCCCGATTTGAGTAGCGCCTCAATGGCCGCGACAGCGCGCATATCTTTGTTGGCATCAGCACCCGCTCGCGCGAGGATGCCCAGGGCCGAGTGCCTGAATGCGGCCGGTTATGCGGCCACAGACCTGTCCGATAACGAAATGGCCAAGCTGCACGTCCGCCACATGGTCGGCGGGCACTCACCGGCGGTGCGCAATGAACTGATCTATCGCTTCGAATTTCCCGAGCAGCCGGGGGAGCTGATGGAATTCCTGGAGAAACTCGAGGTGTCGTCTTCCACCCTCAGCCGGGTTCTGAACGGATTCAGTCGTGTCACGCCTGAAATGCCGCCGCGGCTCGCCAAGGCGCTGGGCCGCTCGCCCGAGAGCTGGCTTGCCATGCAGGATGCCCATGATCTTTGGATGGCCCGACAACGGGTAAACTTGAACTAAGGTCGCCAAGCTTCAGCTGGTGAGAGCCTGACATCGCATTCAAGGGGCGCGGCCAACGAGGCGCAGTCCTAAATCCATGCAGACTGTACTGTTTTCTTGACGGCACCTGTAGACAGGTGCTAAAAATGGCCCTATTGGAAAAGAGGGCGTTGTCATGCAAACGAAATTTTCAGAGGATGTCATTCCCCTGTCCGGTCTCAAGATCAACCCGGGCAAAGTCGTAAGCCAGGTGAACGATACACACAGGCCAGTCCTGCTGACCAGCAGAGGCAGAGGGGTTGCTGTCGTCCAGAGTCTCGACGATTACGAAAAGACTGCCGAAGAGCTGCGGTTCATCAAGGCTGTGGCCCAGGGACTGGCGGACATCCGGGAAGGAAACACCGCCACACTGGCCGAGGCGAAGAAAATACTTGGCGCAGAGTAAGTGGAAATCATCATCGCTCGCTCTGCCCTGAGTGATCTCCAGGAGATTAAAGCGTACTACCTGGAGCAGGATGTCCCGGACATTGGCCAAAAGTTTGTAAATGCCATATTGGAAAATGTGCAACGGCTACGTGATCACCCTGATTCAGGTAGAAAGGTCCCCGAGTTTGATCAGGAGCGCATCCGGGAAATTATCCATCCGCCGTTTCGTGTGATTTACCTGCGGGATGTGGCCTCTGTGAATCTGGTTCGGGTCTGGAGAAGCGAGCGGTTGCTATTGCTTCCCGATGAAGAAACATGACAGCTCGCCCCAGCCGCTTAATCAGACCTAAGGCGCTGCACCAATGATCATCGCCGAGCGTGATGCTTCAGCATTCATCCGCGGGTACACCCTGATAATGGGTGAGATCTATGGTGCACCGCCCGCCAAGCACAAAATTCTGGAGGTGCTGACCGTTGCCCGGGAGAAATATATGGCTGACCGTTCGTTGCTTGACAGAGCGCTGAGCGGATTGACTGCAGAATCAGTGCCGGTGCCCGGCGAAGTCGTCTCCGCCATACGTGGCCTCGAAGTGGCGAAATGGATTTACCTCAAGGACACGCGGTCGCATTCCGTCTTCATCCATCCGTCGGGCCAGGTCGCCTATGGTGTGCTCGGCCTGACTGAGCGAGTCAGAAGTATCATTGGCGGTTCCGGCGCCATCATTGAGACTGGCGTCGTTCGCTATCGCGGGCGATATGTGACGGACGGCGTTGTGTCACGAGTCGCATGGCTTGGCCCAAACTACAAGAGGGAATTTTCGGGTGTTCTGTCCCACCTTCGCAGTCAAGGGTTGTTCAATGTGTGATATGCGCCCTGACTTCCCGGTCAATCGGGCTACCCGCGAGCCGCGATTGTGGAATCCTTCCGCCCTTCGGATTCCGGTGGCCGATCACTTTGAACGTCAGGTGTCACATGGCATTCACGGAGCTTGAACTTCAGCGGTGCAAGAAAGTGCTCGCACAATTCCTCGAACGTCGCCGCCCGCCAGCGCACATTCGCGACCGATTGGACATCGATTACCGTATCACTGGTCAGAGCGTCGAAATCTTCGAGATCCGACCCGATTGGCAGGACAAGTCGAGAAAGCGGGAAACGCTTGTTGCCAAGGCCACGTTCGTGCGCATACAGAATCGATGGAAAGTCTTCTGGATGCGCAAGGATCTCAAGTGGCATGGGTACGAGCCCAACCCTGAAATGCATTCGCTCGAAGCCTTTCTCGACGTGGTCGGTCGCGATGAATATTGTTGCTTCTTCGGCTGAGAAGGTCGCGTCTAAGCTCCATCTAAGAGACGGGCGCTTGCAGGGTAATTTGGCAGAATCCGGAGTGATTCAGTTATGAAATATACCCAGTACTTTCAGGCCATGCGGCAAAGACCCGATCGGGCTAGTATCGATTTGCACTGGATCGAGCGGGTCGTGCATCAGCCGATACGGGAAGTGATTCAGCAGGATGGCCGCATTCGGCGCTGGGGAGCAGTGCCGGAAGCAGGGGGCAGGTATTAACGTGTTATTTTGCTGCCTGACGGCGAAACGGTTCATAATGCCTTTTTCGATCGAGGGTTCATGCCATGAAGATCCAGTATTTCCAGGAAACGGATACGCTCTATATCGAGTTTCGCACCACTGAAGTGGCCGAGACCAAGGATCTGGATGAAAACACGCTGCTGGATCTCGACAAGGCAGGTCACATCTGCGGCATCACCATCGAGCATGCCAGCGAGCGAGCAGATATTCCTCACTTCTCTTTTGAACAAGTGGCGGCCTGACTGATCATTCAGCGACTGCGCAATGCGCGCCGCTGGCCCACGACCCATGACCCCTAATCCCGCGCAAACATCAGCCGCAGGCTCTCGCCGATGCCGCTGGCCAGTCGCATCCAGCGCTCGGCCAATTCCGGGGCGATGTGATCCAGCATGGTCTGATGAAACAGCGCCAGCCAGTCGTCCACCAGGGCATTGCTGATGCCTACCGGCGCGTGCTTGTCGCCCAGCGCATAGCCAAAATCGCGGTAGGGCTGGCCACCCATCACCGTCCACCAGTAATGGATCAGGCGCTCCTTGTGCAGGTCCCAGTCGCCGACCACACTGAAGGGGCCACTCAGGGTCGGGTGCTGCTGGATGCGGTTGTAGAAGTCATCCACCACCGCGCGGATGGTGGGCAGGGGGATCTGGGCGCAGAGTGGCTGGAGCTTGCGCGGCGCGGGTTTCGGTTCAATGTCGGACATGAAATGCTCCACAAGGCGAGAGGTTTCCCTTAAGATAAGATGCTCCCGGTGCCTGTGGCAATGCAGGCGTTTGACCCCTTCAGGTGAACCAAACCCATGACACAGAAAACCGCAGTCGTAACCGGCGCGTCGAGCGGCATCGGCGCTGCCACGGCCCGCATGCTGGCCGCCCAGGGCTATAAGGTGTATGTCGGCGCCCGACGGCTGGACCGCCTGCAGGCCCTGGCCGCCGAGATCGATGGCGTGGCCCTGATGCTCGATGTCACCGATCCCGAGAGCGTGGCCGCCTTCGCCGCAAAAATTCCGGTCCTGAACGTGCTGGTCAACAATGCCGGTGGCGCGCTGGGGCTCGAAGCCATCGCCGAACTCGATGAGGCCAAGTGGCTCGCCATGTATCAGAGCAACGTGCTGGGCCTGGCGCGCGTGACGAAAGCCCTGCTGCCGCAACTGCGCGCCTCGGGTGATGGCCATGTGGTCAATCTCGGTTCCATCGCCGGACACGAAACCTATGCCGGTGGAGCGGGCTATACCGCCGTCAAGCACGCGGTGCGCGCCATCTCCGAGACCATGCGCCTGGAATGGCTGGGCGAGCCGATCCGGGTGACGGAGATCGATCCCGGTTTTGCCGAAACCGAATTCAGTCTCGTGCGCTTCGCGGGAGATGCCGAGCGCGCCCGCAAGGTCTATGAGGGCCTGCAGCCACTGAGCGCCGAGGACGTGGCGGACAGCATCGTCTGGGCGGTCACCCGCCCGAGCCACGTGAACATCGACCAGATCATTCTGAAACCCACCGCCCAGGCGCGCGTCGACAAGATACATCGCGGTTGATGGCAGAGCTCAATCCCCAGCAGCAGGCCGCCGTGCTGCACGCTCATGGACCCATGCTGGTGCTGGCCGGGGCCGGCTCCGGCAAGACCCGTGTGATCACGCAAAAGATCGCTCACCTGATCGATAAGCATGGCGTGGATGCCAGGCACATCTTTGCCGTGACCTTCACCAACAAGGCCGCCAGCGAGATGCGCGAGCGCGTCGCCCAGCTCTGCCAGGGCCAGCCCACTCGCGGGCTGACGGTCTCGACCTTTCATAGCCTTGGGCTGCAGATCCTGCGCCAGGAGATCCACCGGCTCGGCTATAAAAAGGCCTTCTCCATCCTCGATGCCTCGGATACCGTGGCCCTGGTGCGTGATCTCCTGAAGGACAATCAGGACGACCCGGATCTGGCCGAAGGCATCCAGGGGCGCATCTCGCGTTTCAAGAACGCCGGCCTCGCGCCGGAGGCCGTACCACTGGAAGGTGACCCTCTGCACAGCCGCGCCGCGCGTCTCTATCCCTTCTACCAGCGCGCGCTCAAGGCCTACAGCGCGGTGGATTTCGACGACCTGATCAGCCTGCCCAATCAGCTCTTCGCCCATGACGCCGAGGCCCGCGCCCACTGGCAGGAGCGGGTGCGTTATCTGCTGGTGGATGAGTATCAGGACACCAACAGCGCCCAGTATCAGCTCATCAAGTGGCTGCTGGGCATGCGGCGCAATCTCACCGCCGTGGGCGACGATGATCAGAGCATCTATGCCTGGCGGGGCGCCGAGGCCGAGAACCTGCACCGGCTGGGGCAGGACTTCCCGGACCTGAACGTGATCAAGCTGGAGCAGAACTACCGCTCCACCGGGCGCATTCTCACCGCCGCCAACCGCTTGATCGCCAACAACCCGCATCTCTATGAAAAGCAGCTCTGGAGCACGCTCGGCCACGGCGAGCCGATCCGCGTGGTGCGCTGCGATGACGAGACCCACGAGGCAGAGAAGGTGGTCAGCCTCTTGCTGGCCGAGAAATTCCAGCGCCAGGCGAGGTTCAGCGACTTCGCCATCCTCTATCGCGGCAACCATCAGGCGCGCGCCTTCGAGACCGCCCTGCGCGCCGCCCGGGTGCCCTATCATCTGACCGGCGGCACCTCGTTCTTCGCGCGTGGCGAGATCAAGGATCTCATGGCCTATCTGCGCCTCCTGGTGAATCCGGACGATGACCTCGCCTTCCTGCGTGCGGTGAACACGCCGCGCCGGGGCATCGGCGGCACCACCCTGGAGGCCTTGGGGCAATTCGCCCAAAAGCGTGACAAGAGTCTCTTTGAAGCCATCTGGGAGCCGGATCTTGGCGAGCATCTGCCCACTCGCGCCCTGGAGGCCCTACGCGGCTTCGGTGACTGGATCAATCGCACCAACGAGCAGATCGACAAGACCACCACCACGGATGGCGAACTCGCCGCCGAGCTGCGGCGCCTGCCGGACGCCATCGACTATCCCGGCTATCTGCGCGACCAGTTCGATGAGCGTGGCGCCAGCCGCCGGCTGGAGAACATCAACAGTCTCTTTGACTCGGTACAGCGCATGCTCGAAACCGAGGATGGCCCCCGCAGCCTGCCCGAGATCCTTGGCCGGCTTAGTCTCTTTTCTGTACTGGAGCGCCAGGAAGAGGAGGGCGGCGACGAGGTTCGCCTGATGACCCTGCACGCCGCCAAGGGCCTGGAGTTTCCCTATGTGTTTCTGGTGGGCATGGAGGAAGGTTTCCTGCCGCACCGCAACAGCATCGACTCGGATAACATCGAGGAAGAGCGGCGCCTGGCCTATGTCGGACTCACACGCGCCCAATTCCTGCTGGTGCTGACCATGGCCAGAAAGCGTCGCCGCTATGGCGAGTGGATCGCCGGCGAACCCTCGCGCTTCCTGAGCGAGCTGCCCGCCGAGGACCTGCGCTGGGAAGGCGAGAACAACAGCGAGGAACAGCGCCAGGCGGTTGCCCAGGGGACGCTGGCGCAGTTGCGCCAGATGCTCGGTAGCAAATAGAACGCGGCTTTGATTCAGGCCGGTCATCCGCTAGTATGATAGGAACGATTGCAAATTGTCCGCGAGGTCTTCCCATTGCAGGACCCCCGTTTCGAGCCCCTCTTGCAGCAACTGGAAAGTTTCTTTGCCGACTACCGGGCGCAGCGCGGCAAGCGACAGGACGATGACCCGCGCCTGCTGCTCCTGAACCGCCAGATCGAGCAGTTGCAGGCCGAGAATCAGCGCTTGCGCGAACGCCAGGAGGTGGTCTGCGGACGGCTGGAACGCCTGCTCAACGATCTGGAACCGGTCGAGGAGTGACATTGGACATCAAGCAGCCGGTCAACGGCGCCTCTCAGACCATCAATATCCAGTTGCTCGGGCGCAGCTACCGGATTGCCTGTCCCCCGGAAGAGGCGGATTGCCTGCTGGACGCCGCCAGCTATCTCGACCAGCAGCTGGAGCAGGCGCGGCGTTCGGGAAGGATCGTCGGGACTGACCGGCTGACGCTGATGGTGGCCCTGAATCTGGCCGCCGAAGTGGTGCAATTGCAGGCCCAGGTGGCAGCGCAAAAGGGCGATCTCGACAGCCTCGCCGGACGGCTCCAGGGCATGGTTGACAGCCTCATTCAATCGGGATAAGGTGGTTTTGCATCCCCTGCGGTGCTCGTAGGTACGGGTAAATTCTTGAACCAACAGTTATCACCCTGGGAGCTTCATGATCGTCGTGGTGAGCCGCTCTAGCGAGTAGCCTGAAGCGACGTGGAGGCGCCCACCTGACCTTCGGGTTCAAGGGAAACAACCTACGGCACAGGCGGGGGATGTCTCATTTCAAAATCCCCATTAGATTCTCCAGATGATCGACAAAAAGGTTTTGCGCCGGGACATGCGGCGTCTGCGCCGCGCCATTTCCGATGAGCAGGCGCATCAGGCCGCCCGCCGTCTGGCTCGCGAACTGAGCCGCAATCCGCGCTTTCTGGCCGCGCGCAGCATCGCCTTTTACTTGACTAATGATGGCGAGATCGATCCCACCTTATTGCTGCGTTTGGCCCTGCGGATGAAAAAGCAGGCTTTTCTCCCGGTGCTCGATCCACTCTTTGGCCGTTCCCTGCGCTTTGCCCGGCTGCGGCCCGGTACCGCCATGCGCGCCAACCGCTTCGGCATTCCGGAGCCTGTCGTACCGCGCCGCGCCTTGCTGAAAGCGCGCCAGCTCGATCTCATTCTCACGCCACTGGTGGCCTTTGATCCCCACGGTGGACGCCTTGGCATGGGCGGCGGCTTTTATGAC
This sequence comes from Thermithiobacillus plumbiphilus, assembly GCF_038070005.1. Lineage (NCBI taxonomy): Bacteria > Pseudomonadati > Pseudomonadota > Acidithiobacillia > Acidithiobacillales > Thermithiobacillaceae > Thermithiobacillus > Thermithiobacillus plumbiphilus. The sequence continues at coordinate 49,219 of NZ_JBBPCO010000008.1, forward strand.
CGCGCCCTGCAGCATCTGGGCTGGTCGCGCCACTGGCGCCGCCCGCATGTGATCGGCCTGGCCTATGAGCTGCAAAAGATCCCGCAGCTGCCGCGCGAGTCCTGGGATATCGCCCTCGATGGCATTCAGACCGAACAGGCCTGGTACCCCGCGGCATCTTAGCGCCTTCGGCGCATGGCCAGAGGCGGGCGCATGCACTATCATGGGCAGTTCTTCGAGGGAGCTTGACCATGAATCTGCTGTTTGTCGGTGATGTCGTTGGCGAACCCGGGCGGCGCGTGCTGCTCAGGCATCTGCGCCCGCTCAAGGACAAGCTGATGCTGGATTACATCGTCGTCAATGCCGAGAACATCGCCGGCGGCTTCGGCGTCACGGAGAAGATCTGCCGGGAGCTCTTCGAGCACGAGGTGGATGTCATCAGTTCCGGGAATCATATCTGGGACCGCAAGGAAGCCCTGGAGTACATCACCCGCGAACCGCGCCTGCTGCGGCCCCACAATTTCCCCTCCGGCACACCCGGCAGCGGCTGGCATGTCGGCCAGACCGCCAGTGGCGAGCCCGTCGGCGTGCTCAACCTCATGGGCCAGGCCTTCATGCATCCCACCCTGGACTGTCCCTTTCAGGCCGCCGACCAGGTGCTGGCCGCCAAGCCCGACAACCTGAAGATGATCCTGGTGGACATGCACGCCGAGACCACCAGTGAGAAGATGGCCCTGGGCTGGCATCTCGATGGCCGGGTATCCGCCGTGGTCGGCACCCATACCCATGTGCCCACGGCCGATGAGCGGGTGCTGTCGCGAGGTACGGCGTATATCAGCGATGTCGGCATGACCGGCCCCTACGATTCGGTGATCGGCATGAAGAAGGAGGGGGCTCTCAAGCGCTTTCTCACCAAACTCCCCGAGCGCCTGGAGGTGGCGCCCGGGCCGGCCACGCTCAGCGCCGTGCTGATCCGCGTGGATCCCGTCAGTGGCCGCAGCCAGGGCATCGAAAGAATCAGCATCCGCGAATGATCCTGCCTGTGACAAAGCTTGACTGTCGGCAGATCGTTTTTTGCTTATAATCGCGCTTTTGCGGTTCGGCAAACTTTTGCCGGCGTTTGAAGATACTGGGGCGAGGCATGAAGGCAGGGCAGGGCAGACAGCAGGCTGGCATGGACGGCAAGGAAAGACGGGCAGCGGTGTCGCTGGCGGGCATGTTCGGCTTGCGCATGCTGGGGCTGTTTCTGGTGCTGCCGGTGTTTTCCATCTATGCCCATCAGCTCGAAGGCGTGCGCGAGCATCCGGCGCTGATCGGCCTGGCGCTGGGCGCCTATGGCCTCACCCAGGCGCTGCTGCAGATCCCCTTTGGCATGCTCTCCGACCGCTATGGCCGCAAGCCCGTCATTCTCATCGGCACCATACTCTTCATTGCCGGTAGCTGGATCGCGGCGGCCTCCGACTCCATCTACGGCGTCCTGATCGGGCGTATCGTGCAGGGCGCGGGGGCGGTGGCCTCCGTCATCATCGCGCTCTCGGCGGATCTGACGCGCGAGGAGAACCGCACCAAGGCCATGGCCATGATCGGCATCACCATTGGTCTCTCCTTTGCCGTGTCGCTGGTGCTGGGTCCCCTGCTGGCAAGCTGGATCGGTGTCGATGGCATCTTCTGGCTGATCGGCGGGCTGGGCCTGATCTCGCTGATCTTTCTTTACACCGTGGTGCCCACACCAAAGCTGCTGCGCCACCACCGCGATGCCGAACTCAGTCCGGCCATGGTGGCCGGGGTGATGAAGGATCCCGAACTGCTGCGCCTGGATTTTGGCGTCTTTGCCCTGCACGCGGCACTCACCGCGCTCTTCGTGGTGCTGCCGCTGGTGCTGATGGACCCGCGCCATCCGCTATTGCCGCTGGAGCGCCAGTGGGAGCTGTATCTGCCGGTGATGCTCATCGCCTTCGCTCTGATGGTGCCCTTCATCATCATTGCCGAGTCAAGGCGCAAGATGAAGCAGGTCTTCGTCGGCGCCATCGCCACGCTCGCCATATCCGTGCTCATCATGGCCTTGTCGCATGACTCCCTGGCCTGGATTGCCTTGGCCCTGCTGGTGTTTTTCACCGGCTTCAATGTGCTGGAGGCGAGCCTGCCCTCACTGATATCGAAAATTTCGCCGGCCGGCGTGAAGGGCACGGCCATCGGGGTTTATACCACCGCCGAATTTCTCGGGGCCTTTGTCGGTGGCGCAATCGGCGGCCTGCTCTACGACCCGGTACAGAACAACTACGCCACCGTGTTCTGGGCGGTGCTGGGGCTGTTTGTCGCCTGGCTGCTGGTCGCCATCGGCATGCGCCAGCCGCGCTATGTTGCCACCCGGGTGCTGCATGTGGGCGCGGTGAGCGAGCTTGAGGCCCGCGCGATCGAGGCCCGCCTGCTGGCCATTCCCGGCGTGGTCGAGGCTGCGGTCTTCCCTGACGAGGAGGTAGCCTACTGCAAGGTCGACAGCAAGGTGGTCGACGAGAGCGCCCTGGCCGCGGTCATGCGCGTGGCAGGCGACGAGGGGCTGGCTACCTCGCCCTGAGTTGTTTTGCCGATGGACAGGCGTGGACATGCCGGGTAAAATCAGCCCTCGTCACATGCGCGGTTAGCTCAGCTGGATAGAGCGTTGGCCTCCGACGCCAAAGGTCATAGGTTCGAATCCTATACCGCGCGCCATGAACATAGAGGGCTTGCAGGCAACTGCAGGCCCTTCTTTCATTTTGACCGCTTTCTGCCATTTACCCTGTGCAAGCCCTTCTGGATACCCTGAAAAGGTATTATCCGCAAGGATCTTGGATCTTATACCATTTTGGGTATAATCTGGTCATGATCAACAGGGAAAAACAAATTCATTGGGTCGGTAAATCGCTGCAGGAGTTTCAGGCCATGCTGCAGGCCTTTCCTGACCGCGTGCGGGATACCTGTACATATACCCTCTATCTTGCTCAGTCGGGCAGACGCCACGAACAGGTCCAGTGCATCCAGGAGCTTGATTTCGGCAAGCTCGGCATGCTGGAGCAGTGGCACCAGGGCGCCTATTGTGCGGTCTATATTCTGTCGCACACTGAGGCGGTATATGTTTTGTATTGCTTTCACCGTGCAGCAGATCAGGTCAGCAGTCCCGACATGAACTTGCTGCAGTCGCGCCTGCAGTTGGTGAAAGCACAAGTGGAGAACCAGCACCATGCGTGATATCGAACCAGGAAGCGGTAATGTCTATGCTGACTTAGGGCTGCGCGATGCGGAAAACATGCTGGTCAAGGCAAGGCTGGCGGTGAAGATCGGTGAAACCATCAAACAGCGTGGCATCAGCCAGGAAGTGGCGGCACGTCTGATCGGCATTTCCCAGCCGAAATTATCCAATCTCCTGCGCGGTCAGTTCCGGGGCATCAGCGAAGCGAAAATGATTGAGTGTCTGACCAGGCTTGGCAATGATGTGCATATCGTCGTCAAGTCGCTCCCGGATGAACAACAGTCAGGTCAGATCGAGGTGGTCCTGATCTGATGTGCCTGCTACCAGCCCCACCTGGCAAGTGCTGGTTTCTGCTGTCTTCCCGGCTTGCGTGGATTTGTGCCCGGGACGTCTTGCGATGAGTTTCCTGCTGCTGGTCGAAGACAATGCAGATGATGCCTTCCTGCTGATGCGGGCCTTGCGCCGCAAGCTGCCGGAACTGAAGATCAGAACGGCCACCGACGGAGCACAGGCGCTGGAATGTCTGTTTCCCGCTGATTCTTCGGAGGGATTCCGCCCGGATCTCATCTGTCTGGACCTCAACCTGCCCAAGGTGTCCGGTTTTGATGTGCTGACCAGGATCAAGCGTTGCCCGGATACGCAGCGGATTCCCCTGATGGTTTCATCGACGACCACGGACCCGCGCGAGATCGAGCACTGTTACGCGCTCGGTGCCGACCTCTTCGTGCCGAAACTGGTCGGCTATTTCGAATTCCAGGCCATCATGGAAGAGATTCTGCAGTACTGGTGGCAGCACAAATGCCTGCCGCCCCGCACGCCCTAGCTTTCCCGCTCCGATTCCCTTTACCTGGTTTATCTCAAGCCAATGGATCTGGTTGGCTTCGAGGGCATTGTGGCATCCCCCCCTCTGTCACGATAGATGTCCGCTTGATTGAGTTTAGGATTTGAAGGGACGGTTGGAGTGATGAAATGCCCAGCTACAGCGCCGCACTTTTCCGTTTTCCTTCAGGTCAGTGACAAAGGGCAGGCTAGTTAAGTTGTTGGATTCGCTCAGGTGGCAGAGGGTGGGAATGGTGCCGGTAATCATTGGTATGGCTCCTACGTTGTGGCACGGTAGGCGCTCATCAGATGATGGGCGCCGGGAGCTAGAAACCGCACGTAGACGGCGGGCGTATTCCCCCGAAGGGTCTTGTATTGGCCGCACTCCCGACATAAAAGCCGGACAGCCGCGGGACGCACAAGGCGCCATACAGGCGAAAAAATACCGCGATGCTTTCGGGCGCGGATGCCGCTACGTGAAAGGTGTTTCTAGCACCTGGACGGGTACGGTAAGCCAGCCGCCCTGGCGGCGTCAAGCGGGTTGCCCGTGCTCAGGGTGCCCGTTCCGCTGGCGTCATGGCGCGTTCACCGGAAGGCTTGCGCCCACGCTTTTTCTGCTCGACTGTCATGGCTACCCCTAAATTATATGACTTGTCACAGTTCTAGGAATATGTGACACGTTGCCAAATAACAAGGGGCTGGGGGCATCGGCCACTATGGTATTCTATATAAGAAAACGTAATTAAATCAGGGGATTGCGCGTAATACCAAAGGCTGATATACCTATTCCACCGGCATCAGCCGGCATAAAAACAGGGAGGCAGTACCCATGCAACACGACACAGACACCGCCGCACCCATCCTGCCGGAAGCCGAGTGGATCCTGCACGCGCTCTCGGGCATCCATGGCATTGCCCGCGTGCTGCGCCGGCTGCATCACGAACTGGAACCCCAGGAGCGCCAGTCCCTGGCCGAGGCGATGGAATGCCTCAGCGACGAGATGCTGGAGAAGGGCGCCGGCGCCTGATCGGCGCGCATGGGGCGGGGATCAGGCAGCGGTGGCGTGCGGCTGGTGGTGCAGGGCCATCAGGTGGCTGGCTGGCACGGCCACTGTAGCATAGGTCCGGCCATCCGGGTCCGCGAACTCAACCTCATAGACGTCCGGGGCGAGCGATTCGACCAATGTCCCGACCTGTCCCCGCAGTAGATGCCGATCGGGCAGGTCCTCGGTCAAGGCGACAACATCAAATAGTTTCATGGCATTCCCTCACAACACATAGCAACTTGTCAGGCGCGGGGCATCTTCCCCAGCCCGGATGATCCAGGCGGCGCGCACCATTGCATCACGGCCAGCGTGGCGCATCCGGAAGTCCAGTACGAAACGCTGTCCATAGAAATCCGACAAGCCTGGCTGCGCATCGTTCACCCGCGCGGCATCCAGCAGGGCGTCCCGCAATATCGCTGCATCAGGGGACGCCAATCCCAACGCCGAGCGGAACACACGGGCCTTGTGACGCCCTTCAGGATGCCCATCATTCAAACAATAGTCCCGCAACTTGGCGATGTCTACAATCGCCCTCTCTCCATTCGGCAGGATCACGCGTCGGCACCCGCCTGGGCCGCGTTCCTGTCAGTTGATGCAAGCGGGATTCTCGGCGCACCTCGCAGGCGCTGGGCCAGCCGCGCCGTGCGTAGATGGGTATAACGCGCCAGCATCTGCAGGGTTTCGTGGCCCGTGATCGTCCGGATCTCCATGATGTCCAAGTCGGTGCGCTCGAAGAGCCTCGACGTGGCCTCATGGCGCAGGTCATGGAAAACCAGGCCCGTCAGTCCGGCAACGGCGCCATGGGACAGCGGTACAGTCTGGGGATGCCGGTTTTTGGGATCCCGGACGTAAACCGTCCCACCCGCCAGATCCACATCCTCCCAGCGCAACTCCGACAGTTCGATCCGGCGCATGTTCGGGCCCGCCCCCTCGGTTTCGCGGGTGCGCAGGTAGGTCGCCACGTCACGGCCGCGGATTGTGCTCAGGGGGCGCGTGGCAATGGGGTAGTTTTGCAAGGCGCGGATGCGGTTTTTTTCCCGGCGCCGACCGGATGCGCGCTTCCCACTGCAATTCCCCGCGCCAGCGGATGCTCGCCATACCTACTCCTTGCCCCAAGCCTGTGGAGCAATTGGAGCAAAATTGGAGCAAATATTCAAAGGGGCAAAGAAAAAGGGCCTGGCATTTCAGCCAAACCCTTGTGTTTACTGGTGGGCCCGCTCGGACTCGAACCGAGGACCAAGGGATTATGAGGTCTCAAGCGTAAGTTTCTGCATCATTCCCGCATGTTCTCAAATCTTTTGTTTTCAAGGAGTTGCGGAGTTCCGTTGTCAGACAGGAGTTCTGCTGAAATCCTCAAAGTTCCGGGCCTATTCGTGCACGATTACACAGGAATTACACAGACCAGAACCCGGCTTTTCCGGTGGGAAAAGTGATCCAGAGTTGTTTCCGAAAATACCAATTTTCAGAAATTTCTGGAACTTTTGGGATTTCTTGGGAACTCTTTGGACGCTCGCCCAGGGGCAGGCGTCCGATTTTTTAATTTCGCGGGTGTAAAAATCTGGTGAGGCGCGCGGTCATGCCGGCATGAAGTCCTGAAGATTTGATCCCCCCTCCCCAGGTCTGCCCATGCTCAGGGTGTCCAGGTCATCAGTTCAATGGATGCGTCTTCCGGGTGGAGCGTTCCACAGCCTAGCTTGTGTGACTTGTCACTGATTTAGCGTAATGCACAAGAGCCTCGTCAATGATCTGTTTTAGTGACTTGTCACTAAACTGTTCTTTGAGGTCCAGCAGGGCGCCATGGGCATCCCCTGAGAGCATCACGCCGATTTGCTTGCCACTGAACACGCCTGTCGGTTGCTCATATCGACGTTTGAAGCGGCTTGCCGCTGCCCGTTCCGCTGGCGTCATGGCGCGTGCGCCGGAAGGCTTGCGGCCACGATTTTTCTGCTCGACTGGCTTTGACATATCTCCCCCTAAATTATGTGACTTGTCACGTTTATAACAATATGTGACTTGTCACTCAATGGCAAGGCGTCATCCGTGCGTATGACATTGAGGGGATAGGCGGTCCCGCAGTGCTCAGGGTGCCCAGGCCGCAAGCCCAATATCCGCCTGCATCGATGCCGCCTAGTGGTGGAGCATATGCACTGGCCGGAAAACTGGCGCAATCCGCGGCCTCAGTGCCCCGTGGTGACGTCTATCCCGTCCAGGGTCCCCCTGCTGGCCAGGCTCGCCGCTGCCGTGCAACTTGAAAACAATCAAGTTGGAATCCCGGAATTTAGCCATAAACCGCGGCCTTAGTAGCCCCGTGGTGGGTGGGTGCCTATCAGGGTCCCTGGAGCGGGTGGCCGTACCACGGGGACGCGATGCCGCGGTTTCCCGGAGATTTCCGGGCGCTTATGGGGTTGTTGTTGAGGGCTGCCGCTGTCCGGCAATCTGTCTGACCCGCTCAGGCGTCAGGCCCAGCAGCCAGGCAATGCGCGACACGGCCACGCCCAGCTCCAGCAGGTAACAGACCCGCGCCTGCCGGGCATCACTGACAAAGCTCGCGCTCGGTATCCAGAGCGACTGGCCGCCATAGACGCGCACCAGCTCCACGAAGGCATCCAGGCCCACCATGCGGGTGATCGCATGGTCCGGGCTGGCCTGGTCGGGTACATACAGGGTGAGTCCGCCCCAGCAGGCCGCCAGCTTCAGCGCTGCTGGCGTGCCGACGATCTCGGCCAGGGTGGCCAGGGTCAGGTGAGCATAGCGGCTCATGCTTAACCGACCTCCGCTGTGATCTGGGCCAGGGCTGCTGCCTGCTGCTCAGGGCTGGGCGCCAGGGTGTCCGGTGCGCCCGGCAGCTCCGGCATGCTGACATGCAGGGTGCTCGGCAACAGGGGAATGTTCGAGCGGATGCCGGCTGCCTGGATCAGTGCGCCCAGACGCATCAGCTCCTGTGCCGTGCTGGTATATTCCGCCGCGTACTTCAGCGCCAGACCATGGGCTGCCGCCGCCTGCATCCGTGCCTGATCCTCGCGGGCCTGGTGCAGCATCTGGTTCAGGGTATCGCGCCGCCGCTCCAGGCCAGCACGCCGGGCCGCTGCCCGTTCGGCAGCTCGCTCGGCTTGGGCCAGCTGCTCGCGGGCCTTGTCGTACTCGGCTTCCGCCTTGGCCGCTTCGCTCTGCTTCTTGCGCCCCAGGGCCAGGCCCGCCAGCATATCTTCCAGGGCGTGGCGTGCTTGGGCAAAGCGCCCCTGCTCGGTGCCCTCATCAGGTGCCGTGCTCGACAGCGCCGCTTCGGTCTGTCTCAGCTCGTTTTCCAGCTGCTGGATATGGCGGCTGGCCGCCTGGAGCATGGCCGCATCAGGGACGGGCCGCTTGTGATAGTCGGCATGACGGGCCTGCTCCTCGATGCGTGCCGCCTGCTCGCGCAGCGTGGCCATGCGGCTTGCCGCGTCGTCTCGCATGGGTCGCGCGTTGCGCTTGTTTTCATGTTCGGGCATCTCGCGGATGCTGCTTTCAGTTTCGATATGGATCTGTTGGGCGTCGGCGCGAAGCTGGGAAGCCGTGGCCATGGCGGTCTGCTGGGACTGGGCGAACTGCTGTTCCTGCTCGACAAAGCGGTCAAAGGGTGTGGACATAGGGCCTCCGGGTGAGTGAGGCCCCATCTTGGGTGAATTTGCGGGCTATTACCTGTGGGCAGATTTTCAGTGCAACACTTTGCCTTTGCGTTCCTGCATGGCGTGCGCCTGCCGTTCTCGACTATGTTCCGCGTTGCGCTCGGCAATGCGCTCGGCTTCGATGGCGTCCAGGATCTCCTTGTCGCGGGTCAGGGCAGCCCGTCCCCAGGCAGTGCCGCGTAATCGCTTTTCGACGTAGCGGGCCACTTCCGACACTTGCCCCCAGGTCATGCGCGGATGGCGGTCCCAGGCCCTGTCCACGGCACGGTGCAGGAATCGCCCGGCCTGGACGTCCGCCATGATTTCGGAAACCATCTTCTTTTGTGTCACGGTCATGTGCTGTTTCATCGGGCCTCCCAGGTGGCGCATAGGCGCTTGGCGTTGGGGTATAGGGCTGGCTGGATAGGGTGGCCTGCCGGGTAACGCTCTGCTGGTGGCGTGGTGCGTTGATCCTCCTGCATGGCACAAGTGCCGATGCCGCCATGCTCGCCGGCTTGGTAGTGCTGGCAGGTGGCGCAGGTGACGTACTCGGTCGCTGGTGGCGTGGTCGGTGCCTCAGCCTCGCTGACCGGGTGCATGGTCGATGCCGGGAACGTCCGCTTGAGCGCCAGCCAATCCCGCGCCGCCTGCCTGTTGCCTGGTGGGATCAGTCGCAGTTCTCCGGTGGTGAAGAGTGGATAGGCTGCCCAGGCCTCGGGAATTGTCGCCGTGGTACTCGCCCAGACCATGTAACCATCATCCACCCGCACCAGCAGCGCCAATCCGCTGGATTCGATGGCAGACAGACGCATGGCTGCCGCGTCTTCGGGTGTCGTTACAGGGACGGGTGCGGGTACAGGGTCATTGCTATTCCCGCTACTTTCGCTACTCGGGTGCTCAGGAGTAGCAGGAATAGCAGCCGCAACAGGCGCAACTTTTGCGGGTGTTTTTTCGGGGTCGAGTTGCGCCTTGTTTTGGCCTGAGTTGCAGGCCGGTTGCGCCTTCGGTTGCGCTTTGTTTCCCTGCAAAGCCAGACGGGCCAAGGCTTTGAGGCTGGCGGTTGCGCTTTGGGTTGCGGCCACGGTTGCGCCGCTCTGGTGAAAAGTTGCGGGTTGCGTCTCTATAGGGTGTGCAACGCGCAACTTTTGTGGATCAGTCTGCATCCTCGGCCTCCTCGCTCCAGTCGCGGGCTGGCTTGTTACGCTTGGCAGATGCGGGTTTGTTGGATTCCCGATAGCGCCCCTCCGTAATAGCGCGCTTGCGATGACGTGAAACGCGGGACTTGTGTATGCCCAACTCGGTGGCAATTTCTATTTGACTCAGGCCCTCTTCGAGCAACTGAATGACCCGCTCATAAGTGCTGTCTTCCACGCTCCGTACGCTCCAGGGATTGCCACTGGCATCCGGTGTTCCCATGCGGGCTTCGAAGGGCGCCACGGCATCCCCCATCACGCCGCGTGCCTTCTCGAAATGCACCTCGAAAACAGCGCCCTCTTCCGGGCTGTACTGGCTAGGGCGCCGCAAGTTGATAACCGTATCCAGCACGTCTTCACGGCGGCTGGTGCCCCGTTGCTGGCCGCCCTTGCCGGCATGGTGAATGAACAGGATGCTCTTGCCGCGTGCCCGCCATTTCAGTGCCCATTCCTGGATGGATAGCCAGGATTCCCCTTCGTTCTCTTTGCCGGTGCGGGCCAGGGTGGACAGGTTGTCCACCACGATCAGGGCAATCTCATCGGTGATGTGCTCATCCACCATGATCTGACCTAAAGGGCTGCTCAAATCGGGAGTTCGCCCATGCTCCTGCTCATCGGGGGTAATGATCCGAAATGGCGCCGTGGCCTCTTTCTCGCTCGCCAGGACGATGCCTGCCAGGCGTTCCTTGATGGTCACGGCGGGCATTTCCCCATCCACGAACAGCACGCCGCGCGGTCTTGGTGCCTGCCACTTCAGGAAGCTGCCGCCGCTGGCCACTGCATAGGCAATGCCAAGGGAAAGGTGGGTTTTGCCGATGCCGCGCTGAGCAAAGATCATGGCCAGGCCTTGCGTAGGAATGACCGGCTCCATGACCCACTCACGCGGGGGATATTCCTTGGATAAGAGTTCATCCAGGCCCACGGCACGGACACGGGGCAGGGATTCGCGTTCCTCATTGCCTGCCAGTTCAACGCCGCCCAATGTCTCGGCCACTTCCTCGGGGCTGGCCAGCTCGGTATAGATCTGCTCGCTTAGGCTGCTCATGCCGCGCCCTCCATCGTCAGCACGTCCGCCCAATCGCAGGTCTTTGGAATGGCTCCATTGATGGCCGCCAGGCGCGCCAGGTGGTCTTTGGATGGCATCAGGATATGGACGCTTCGCCCTTGTGCCCGCAGCCGCTCCCGGAGCGTTCTTGCGGCTTCTTCGCCCGCCGCACTCCGGTCCAGGTCGGTGCCGATGATGATCTCTCGCGCATGGGGTGGCAGGATCACGGATGCCAGTCCCGGTGCCGACACGCAGGCCCAGGCCGGCCAGCCGGTGAACTGGTGCAGCGCCAGCGCGGTTTCGATGCCCTCGGCCAGGATCAGCCGCCCATTCTGAACAGGAAACAGGCGAATCGCCGCGCCACGGGTAGCGCCCTCGGCAATGGCCGGCATCAGCTTCTTGGGCTCGGGTACTGGTGCCTTGGCGCCGTCGGCAATCAGATAGGTACGGTGAATGCTCACCAGCCCCCCGTCCGGTCCCTGTACCGCTGCCAGCATAGCCGGGTGAAAGGTCTTGCTGTCGTCGGCATGGCGATAACTCAGGGCCGGTGCATGACGCAGCACAACGGGGAAAGTGGGCAGCCTCAGACCACGTGCATGCAGATAGCGGGCTGCCGGGTCGCTGGCCTCGATGGGCCGGGCCGCCTGCATCATCTGTTGGTAGCGCCCGCGTCTGATCTCCGGGGATTCGGCAGGCTTAGGCCTGGTCTCCGTGCGCGGTGCCGGTGTCCGTGCTACTGGCGTGCCGCTCAGGTCCTTCAGGGCATCGGCAAAGCCCAGACCATGCTTGTGCATGTGGAAGGCAATCAGGTCGCCGCCCTTGGCGCCGCAGGCAAAGCAATCATAGGCGCCGCTGCCCAGGTGAATCCGGAAGCTGCCGGCACGATTGTCGGCATGGAAGGGGCAGAGCCCGCCATCATTCCAGCCGTTGCCCCGCCAACGTGAAACCGGGGCATCCATCAGCTCGCCAGCATAGTAGGTGCTGGGATCGATACGGCCTTTGACGGTGGCTGCATCGATGCGGGAATTGCTATAATTGGCGCCTGAATAAAGCTTTGATAAGGCTGCCGGGTGGTAGCTGCTGAGGGCCGGTCTGGCGGGACCGGCCTTTTCGTTTGTCTGCATGGCTCAGTCCTCCGTCTAGTGTTCAGATGCTGAAGACCGTGCTTGCGCCGCGCTTGTGAACCTCCCTCCTTCATTTAACCAGCTATCCAGGTCATCCTTGAAATAGAAAACCCGACCCCGCTTGATGAACTTGGGGCCGGTGCCCTCGCTCCGCCATATCGCCAGCGTCTTCTCACTCCGCCCGACATAGGCCGCTGCATTCTTCGTGTCCAGTCGTCCATCCGGCAGCATCCGTACTTCTACCGTCATCATCGTCCCGTGTTCGGCCATGCTAGTTCCTCAAGTTGTGGTTAAAGATGGTACGTGTGATAGAAGTTTATGGATTAAAAATAAGTATTGTCAAACAATACATGTGGTCATAGAATGTCCGGGAAGTTTCCGGATGTTTTGACGCAAAGGAGTTGTCATGGCAGAGAAGAAAAAGGGTGCGGGAGGGAAGCTCAGCCGGTCAGAGACGGTCACTGTCAGGCTTGATCCCAAGCTGAAGTTTGCGGCTGAAATGGCTGCCAGAAAGCAGCGAAGAACCCTGTCCAGTTTTATCGAGTGGGCAGTGGAAGAATCGCTTTCACATGTGGTGCTAAGAACCGGCCCAGGTTGGCAAGAGCATGAGATGCTGACGGTTGCCGGCCTTGTACAACAGGTTTGGGACCCAGAAGAGCCTGACAGGCTGGTCAATCTCGCAATGCACCATCCAGACTTGCTGACCCACGATGAACAACTCGTGTGGAAAGTGATTGTGCAAACTCGTGCATATTGGAAGGACTGGGAATTGGAGAACAGAAGAATCCCCTACATGCCAGCGATTCGGCAAGATTGGGAGTTTATAGCAGCGTTTGCGGCTGGTGACATCGGGATGCATTTGCCAGCAGCTGGTGACAGAGATGAGCGGCTAAGAAATGGCAAGCCCGACCCTGAGGATTAAAATATGCCTCTCAAGTTCAGCAAGTTAACCCGCGATGCCGCCCGCAAGGTTGCGCCTGGTGGCAAGATCTCGGAGCACGGCATCATCTTTGACCGGCTCGCCAATGGGGATGGTCGCTATACCGTGAATATCATGGTGGATGGTCAGCGCATCCATCGGGTGATCGGACTGGAATCTTCCGGTGTGACGCGCAAGAAGGCAGAAGACTTCATAGAGAAGGCCCGCACCGATGCCCGTGAAGGCCGGCTGAATCTGCCCCAGGGCCGGAAAGTTGCCCTTGGCTTTCGCCATGCCGCAAAGCAGTACGTGGAGAAGCTGGCGGAGGAGGGCGGGAAGAATCTCAAGATCAAGGCCCGGCAACTTCGCCAGCATATCAGCCCGTTTTTCGGGGACAAGCCGCTGGCCAAGCTCAGCACCTTTGACGTGGAGCGTTACAAAAAGCAGCGCCTGGACGCTGGCGCGAAGCCGGCCACGGTGAACCGGGAACTGGCGGTGATCTCGCATCTTTTCAGCAAAGCGGTTGAATGGGGCTGGATCAGCCACAAGCCCGCTAAGATCAACCGCAGCCCGGAAGGGAAAGGCCGGATCGTTTATCTCACTACGGAACAGGCCGCACGCCTGCTGGACGCTGCCCGGCAGGATCAAAGCCAGCATGTTTATCCGTTCATCGTGATCGGCCTGGAAACATCCATGCGCCGCATGGAAATCCTGTCTATCCGCCTGGAGCATATCGACCTCGCCAGGCGCGTGATATTCATCCCCCAGGCCAAGGGCGGGGCCAGGGAACAGCCCATCACGCAGAACCTCGCAACGTTCCTGCATGGCTATGTGGACGCTGCCATGCCGGGTCAGGAGTGGCTATTTCCCGCCCAGAAATCCCGGACGGGGCATGTGGTGGCGATTGAGAAGGCATATCGACGCGCCGTGCTGAATGCCGGGCTTGATCCCGTGACAGTGGTCCGGCACACGTTGCGGCATACGGCAATCACGCACCTGGTGCAAGCCAACGTGGACCTGCCCACGGTGCAACGGATCTCGGGACACAAGACGCTTGAAATGGTTTTGCGCTACTCGCATCAGAACGGCGAGCATATTCAGGCCGCTATGGACCTGCTGGAAGACAGGTACAAGCTACACAGGCCCTGACACGATTACACAGGAATTACACAGACGAAGAAAAAGGGCTTGGTGGTGATCCACTCAAGCCCTTGATTTTATTGGTGGGCCCGCTCGGACTCGAACCGAGGACCAAGGGATTATGAGTCCCCTGCTCTAACCGACTGAGCTACAGGCCCTGAAAGAGGCAAGAATACGATAGAGTAAACCCTGGATTGTACCGCAAGCGGCTGCGGAGCGGAAAGCTTTCCGCCCCGCAGGCGGCAATGACCTTACAGCGAGGTGGTTTCCCCTTCGACGAAGCTGCGCAGACGTTCGGAGCGGCCCGGATGGCGCAACTTGCGCAGGGCCTTGGCCTCGATCTGGCGGATGCGCTCGCGGGTGACGTCGAACTGCTTGCCCACTTCTTCCAGGGTGTGGTCGGTGTTCATGCCGATGCCAAAGCGCATGCGCAACACCTTCGCTTCGCGCGGGGTCAGGGTCGCCAGGACTTCTTCGGTGGCTTCCCGCAGGCCGGCACCCAGCGCGGCATCCATGGGCGCCATGGTATTGCGGTCCTCGATGAAGTCCCCCAGATGGCTGTCTTCATCATCGCCGATGGGTGTCTCCATGGAGATCGGCTCCTTGGCGATCTTCATCACCTTGCGGATCTTGTCCTCGGGCATCTCCATGCGTTCGGCAAGTTCCTCGGGGCTGGCCTCGCGGCCCATTTCCTGCAGCATCTGCCGGCTGATGCGATTGAGCTTGTTAATGGTCTCGATCATGTGCACCGGGATGCGGATGGTGCGCGCCTGGTCGGCAATGGAGCGCGTAATGGCCTGGCGGATCCACCAGGTGGCATAGGTCGAGAACTTGTAGCCGCGCCGGTATTCGAACTTGTCCACGGCCTTCATCAGGCCGATGTTGCCTTCCTGGATGAGATCCAGGAACTGCAGGCCGCGATTGGTGTACTTCTTGGCGATGGAGATCACCAGCCGCAGGTTGGCCTCGACCATTTCCTTCTTGGCGCGCCGGGCCTTGGCCTCGCCGATGGACATGAGCCGGCTGGCTTCCTTGAGATCGGTGACGGTCAGGCCGGCCTCGAACTCCAGGCGTTGCAGATGCTGTTGAACGGCCTGGATTGCGTCACGGTGCTCAGCTAGCGTTCCGGCGTAGGGCTTGCCACTGGCGATCACCGCGTCAAGCCACTCAAGCCGCCCTTCATTGCCGGGGAAGCTGCGGATGAATTCCTTGCGCGGGAAGCCGGCATCCTCGACGCAGATTTCCAGCAGCTGGCGCTCCGCTTCACGTACGCGCTCGACCAGCGAGCGCAGGTGCTCGGCCATGACGTCGATCTGCTTGCTGTTGAGCTTGATCTCCATGAAGCTGGCAGCGAGCTCGGCCTGGATGGCCTTGTACTCGGGGCTGCGTACGCCGTGCTGGTCGCGAGCGGCCAGCAGCGACTGATACTTGTCACCCAGGGCCTGGAAGCGCTCGATGGCTTCTTCCATCTGCGGACCCTTGTCCACCGCGGTTTCGCTGTCGCTGTCACTGCTGTCGTCGTCGATCAGCTCGCCATCGGCTTCGCTGTCTTCCTCTTCGAGCGGTGCCTCGTCAGCAGCAGCTGCGTTTTCGACCAGATTCGGATCGATGAAGGCATCGACCACCTCGTCCAGACGGATCTCGCCCTGCATCACCCTTTCAGCGGTCTGCAGCAGGGTTTCGATGGTGGTGGGCACGGTGGCGATGGCGCGAATGGCCTGCTGGGTGCCTTCCTCGATGCGCTTGGCGATCTCGATCTCGCCCTCGCGGGTGAGCAGCTCCACCGAGCCCATCTCGCGCATGTACATGCGCACCGGATCGGTGGTGCGGCCGAAATCGGCCTCCACGGCGGCAAGGGCTTCCTCGGCGGCCTCTTCGGCGTCTTCCGCAGCAGTGGCGGGCGCAGAATCCTCCAACAGGAGCGCCTCCTCATCGGGGGCCTCCTCGAAGACCTCAATGCCCATGTCATTGATCATGGCAATGACATTTTCCATCTGCTCAGCGTCCAGCGCTTCATCGGGCAGGTGGTCGTTGACCTCACGGTAGGTGAGGTAACCCTGCTCCTTACCCTTGGCAATCAAGCGCTTCAACTCTGTGCGTTGGGATTCGCTATCCATGTATCCCTTACCTCTATTACCTGAATGGAAATGGGGCCCGTCTGCGCGGAAACTGACCATTATAACTTTATCATGAATCTATGGTATAGCCCGCTGTTGCAATATATCTCAGCTCTCCTGGCCGCTGCGGCTGGGACGACTGCGTTGCAGCAGGGTGACAAATTCCTTGAGTTCATCCGCATTCAAAGGGTGCTCGCTGTCATTGGCGCGGGCCTTGAGCACCTCGAAGCGAGCTTGGCGGGACAGCTCGTTGAGTGCATCCACGCATCCGGCTACATCCGCTGCAAGCACTTCGGCCTTGCCGTCTTCCGGCCCGGAAAGCGCGCCCAGATCCAGGCTGGCCAGGGCTGCGAGCCGCGACAAGGATGGATGTTCGCTGAACCGGCTAAGCAGTATGGCTGTATTCATATGGGGTGTTTCTAGTACAATATCAAGCATCTGGCACAACAGGCCTATGCCTGGCGCCCTGACCTCCGCCAGCCGCGGGCGGTTGATGGCTTGCCAGGCGCTCTGCTCCGGCAACTGCAAGAGCAGCGCCATGCTGCGGGCCACCAGGGACAGTCGCGTCGGTTTGGCGCGTGACTGGCGCTGGGCTTTGGCCCGCGGCCTGAACTCTTTTTGGATCGGCGCCAGCCCGACAAGTTCCCGCAGGCGCTGGTCATAGAGCTGCTTCAATGGTCCGGGTGGCACCTTGTCCAGATAGGGCTTGGCCAGGCTCGCCAGGCGGGCCCGTTCATCGGTGCGGCTCATGTCCACCTGTTCACCCAGCCGCGCCAGCAGAAAATCCAGCGCCGGTATCGCCTGCTCAAGCTGTGTCAGAAAGCTTTCCCGTCCGGCCTTGCGAACGTAGGAGTCCGGGTCTTCTCCTTCCGGCAGAAACAGAAAGCGCAACAGCCGGCCTTCCTGCAGGGCGGGGAGCGCGTTGTCGAGCGCGCGCCAGGCGGCTTCGCGCCCGGCACGGTCGCCATCGAAACAGAAAACGATTTCGGGCGCGGCGCGGAACAATCGTTCCAGATGGCTGTGTGTGGTTGCGGTCCCGCTGGTAGCCACTGCGAAGCGTATGTCCTGCTGGTGCAGGGCTATGACATCCATATAGCCCTCCACCACCAGCGCCTTTTGTTCTGCGCGGATGGCGTCACGGGCCTGGAAGAAGCCGTAGAGCACATCGCTCTTGTGATATAGCTGAGTTTCGGGAGAATTCAAGTATTTTGGCTGGGCATCGGCCGTCAGTACCCGGCCACCGAAGCCGATCAGGCGCCCGCGATGATCGCGGATCGGGAACATGATGCGATCCCGGAAGCGGTCGTAGTAGCCTTCTTTCCCTTCGCGGGGAATGATCAGGCCGTTACCGAGCAGCATGTCGCGTTCCTGCGGCTTCTGGCCGAATTCTCTGACCAGAAAATCCCAGCGGGCCGGCGCGAAGCCTAGCTCGAACTGGCGGATGGTCTCCTCGTTCAGGCCGCGCTGCTGCAGGTAGGCCAGGGCGGGCGGGTGCTTGCGCAGATGTTCCTGATAGCGCCTGGCGACCGCTTCCAGCTGCTGGATCAGGAGCGGATGATTTTCTGCCGCAGGTTTCGGGCCATCGCTTTCTTCCGGCATGCGCATGCCGGTCATCTGGGCAAGGTCGCGAACCGCCTCGGGAAAGCTCAGCCGCTCATATTCCATGAGAAAGCCGATGGCGTTGCCATGCGCATGACAGCCGAAGCAGTAGTAGATCTGCTTGTCGGGGCTGACGTGAAAGGAAGGGGTCTTTTCCTGATGGAAGGGGCAGCGGGCCACGTGATCGCGTCCGGCCTTTTTCAGGGGCACGCGGGCATCGATCAGGCTGACCAGGTCGCAGCGGGCCAGCAGTTCATCGATGAAGGCCTGCGGGATGCGGGCCATTACTGGAGTTCCACCTCGGTCACGCCGGCGCCCCCCTGTTCCGGTCGCGCCAGGCCAAAGCGCAGCACGCGCGGGTCCTGGCGCAGCAGATCCCGCACCATCTCGGCCAGCACGCCATTGCCCGTTCCATGCAGGATGCTGATCTGGCGCAGGCCATGTGTATTGGCGTCATCCAGGTAATTTAGCAGGTTTTGCAGGGCCTGCTCGCGACGCTGGCCGCGCAGGTCGAGTTGCAGCACCGGGTCGGCGGCGGGCAGGCTCACGCTGGCGGCCACGGGCTTTGGGGTCTGGTTCTGGGCGCCAGCGCGGGGCTCGAACTGGGCCAGACGGCCCCAGAGCTGCTTGCCGCGCACATCCACCTGGATGCGGTCATGGGCCTCATCCACCTGCAGCACGGTGGCGGGCAGGCGGTAGGGGTGAAAGATGCCGCTGTCGCCTGCCTGGGGCTGGCGCTTGGTCTGAGGGCTGGCGGGCCGCGCCGGACGCTGAAACTGCTTGTCCATTTGCTTCAGGGTTTCGTTGGCCCCAGCCGTGTCGCGGCCGTGCTTGAGCTGGCGAATCCGCGAATTGACCTGGCTGCGCGCTTCCTGCAGGGTCTGGTTCCACTCGCGCAGGGTTTCCTCGTAAGCACGGTCCCGTTCCGCGGCGGCCTGCTCAGCATCCTGTTCGGCCTGGCGGCGCTGGTTTTCCGCCGCTGACAGGGCGCTCTGGGCATCCTGACGGGCGGCCTCCGCCTGATTCAGGATCTGGTCGCGCTCCCGCACCAGGCGCTCGGCCTCGCTTTCCTGCTCCTGCAGCAGTACGCGCGCGCGCCGGGTGATGCTGTCCGGCAGGTTCAGGCGCTGGGCGATGTCGATGGCATGGCTCTCGCCGCTGATGCCAAGCTGTAGCTGGTAGGTGGGACGCAGTGCTTCCACATCAAAGCGCATGCTGGCGATCTCGGTGGCGCTTTCGCGCAGGGCATAGTGCTTCAAGGCGTCGAGATGGGTGGTCACCAGGCTCAGGCTGCCACGATCGCGCAGGGCCTCGGTGATTGCCGTGCCCAGCGCACCGCCCTCGCGCGGATCGGTGCCGGAGCCAAGCTCGTCGAGCAGTACCAGGCTGTCCTGGCTGGCATGGTCCAGGGCCTCGCGCAGGCGCAGCAGTTGTGCGGAAAAGGTCGAAAGGTTGAGCGCGATGCTCTGCTCGTCGCCAATCACGGTCAGGATGCGCGGGAACCAGCCGCAACGCCCGCGCGCCGGTACGGGCAGCCCCAGATAGCTCATGGCATGGATCAGCCCCACGGATTTGAGCAGCACCGTCTTGCCACCGGTATTGGGGCCGGTGATGATGAGCTGGCGTTTGTGTTCGCCGAGGCTGAGATCGGTCGGCACCACCTGTTCGACGCCAAGCTGCAGGCACAACAAGGGGTGGCGCAATTCGCGCAGTGCAAAGGCGGGCTGAGGGGCCAGTTCCGGGAGTTCGCCGCGATAGCGTTCGCCGAGCAGGGCTCCCGCCCGCAGGCCATCGAGCTGGGCAATGTCGGCCAGCCGGGCCTCCAGGAGCGGGGCGGATTCCCCCAGCAATGCGGTCAGGTCCTGCAGGATGCGGATGAGCTCGACCCGCTCTTCCTGCTGCTGGGCAATGAGCTGATTGTTGAGTTCGATGGTGTCGAGCGGCTCGACGAACAGGGTTTCGCCACTGGCGGAGCGGTCGTGCACGATGCCGCGCACCCGCCCCTTGTGACTGGTGCGCACGGGGAGTACGTAGCGCTCGGCGCGCAGGGTGATGAGCTGCTCCTGCCAGGCCTCGGCCAGATCGCCCCGGCCCAGCAGGCCCTGCAGGATGCGCCGGATCTCACGCCGGGTGGCCTGTATCTGGCGTCGCACCCGGGCAAGCTCGGTCGAGGCCTGATCCTTGATCTGACCATCCTCATCCAGGCTCTGGCGCAGGCGCTCGGCAAGGTTTGTGGGTAGATCGAAGCGACTGGCCAGCTGCTGGATCAGGGTTTCCGGCTCGGCCCGCAGCAGTGCCTGGCGATAGTCGCGCAGCGCCTGCAGGACCTGGACCACGGCCAGCAGGTCGGCGGCATCCAGCCAGGCCCCGGGCCGCTGGGCGGCCTGAAGCAGGGGCTGGATATCGGGGAGTTCCTGGGCGGGTAGGTCCTCGCCGGCGCGGCGGAAATCCATGAAAGCGGCGGTCCAGCGCAGGCCGGTTTCCGCTTCTTCGAAGCTGGTCGCGAGCTGGCGGGCGGCTATGTGATTGCGGCCATAGACATGGCTGGCCAGCGCCAGCCAGTAAGTACGCAATGCCGGAAGGTCAATGCTTTCCAGGTGATCGTGCATGACCGTTCATTTGCGCTTGACAGCGCGAGAGGCTTAACCGAGATTGGAGAGCGATGCCTTGATCTTGGCGCTCACCTGGCCCATGTCGGCGCGACCCTGCAGGGTGGGACGGAGCTGGCTGATCACCTTGCCCATGTCCTTGGCCGAGTTGGCCCCGGTTTCGGCGATGGCGGATTCGATCAGCGCGTCGATCTGGGATTCGGAGAGGGGTTCTGGCATGTAGGCCTGGAGGATGGTGTTTTCCGCCAGTTCCTTGTCGGCCAGATCCTGACGCCCGGCATCGGCGTACTGGCTGGCGGCTTCCTTGCGCTGCTTGATGAGCTTTTCGACGATGCCGAGCACCTGTTCGTCACTCAGCTCGATGCGCTCATCGACTTCGCGCTGTTTGATGGCGGCCAGAAGCATGCGGATAGTGAGCAAGCGCTCACTATCCTTGGCCCGCATGGCGGCCTTCATGTCTTCGGTGATACGCGCCTTGAGGCTCATATCAGTACATGCGTACCAGACGTTGCTGCTGGCGGCGGATGCGCTTCAAGGTGCGCTTGCGGGCAGCGGCGGCCTTGCGCTTGCGCTCTTCGGTCGGCTTTTCGTAGAACTCGCGGCGGCGGACCTCGGAAAGCACGCCGGCTTTCTCGCAGGAGCGCTTGAAGCGACGCAGGGCAACTTCAAAGGGTTCGTTTTCTTTCACTCGAACTGTTGGCATGAATTGGGGTTACCTTTCAAAAATTGGGCTATGGTATTTTCCAGAATCGCGCATTATAGATAGCCCATTTGCGCATGTCAAAAAGCTTTTGGTCTGATGCGGCGCGGCCTGTCCCGACAGGGGTTGATTTGTGCTAGTTTGACTTGAACATGCGCCCTTTGGCTGGGTCGAATGCGGGAAATTCTGGAAGATAGCGAGTCTAAACATGCAGGTACTGGGAATCGAGAGTTCATGTGATGAGTCGGGCGTTGCGCTGTTCGATACCGAGCGAGGCTTGCTGGCGGAAGCCTTGTACAGCCAGATCCCGATTCATCAGGTGTATGGGGGAGTGGTGCCGGAACTGGCCTCACGCGATCACGTGCGGCGCCTGCCGGGCCTGATCCGTCAGGTGCTGCACGAGGCAGGCGTGGAGCGGCCGGATGCCGTGGCAGCGACCGCGGGCCCGGGTCTGATCGGGGCCTTGCTGGTGGGGGCCACCCTGGCGCGCACGCTGGCTTTCGGCTGGGGCGTGCCGGTGATCGGCGTGCATCATCTGGAGGGACATCTGCTCGCACCCATGCTCGAACCCGAACCACCGGCCTTTCCCTTCGTGGCGCTGCTGGTATCGGGCGGGCACACCATGCTGGTGCAGGTGGATGGTATCGGCCGCTACCGGATTCTGGGGGAAAGCGTGGATGACGCCGCCGGTGAGGCCTTCGACAAGACGGCCAAACTGCTTGGGCTGGGCTATCCCGGCGGACCGGCGATTGCGGCACTGGCGGAGCAGGGCAATCCGGCGGCCTATGCCCTGCCGCGTCCGATGCTGGACCGGCCAGGCCTTGATTTCAGCTTCAGTGGCCTGAAAACGGCCGTGCTGCATCAGGTCAAGCGCTGGGAGGGGCAGGGGTCAGCGGTACAGATCGCGGATCTGGCGGCCTCCTTCCAGGCGGCGGTCATCGATACTTTATACGGTAAATGTCGCCGGGCGCTGGAACAGACAGGGTTGCAGCGACTGGTGGTGGCGGGCGGAGTGGGGGCAAACCGGCGCTTGCGCGAGCGGCTGCGGGACTTGCCGGCCACGGTTTACTATCCACGCCCGAGTTTCTGCACGGACAACGGCGCGATGATCGCGCTGGCTGGGGCCTTGCGCTTGCAGGCTGGCGAAAGCAGCTCCCCGGATTTTCCCGTCCGTGCCCGATGGCCCCTGGAACATCTGGAGGTTCCTGCATGAGAGAGCAAGTCGGAGAAGGTTCCCTGATCGAGATGCAGGTCGAGTGCGACGAGGATTTCCGCACTGGACTTGACTGGCAGCAGACCGGCCATCTGCAGGAGGCGATCGCCTGCTACCAGCGCTCCCTGGCGCAACAGGAGACCGCGGTGGTCTGGACCTTTCTGGGCTGGGCCCAGGCGGAGAGCGGTGATCACCATGCCGCCGTCGCTGCCTGCAAGCACGCCATCCGCATCGATCCGGAGTTTGGGCATGCCTGGAATGATCTGGGCGCATATTTCATGGAGACCGGGCGGGTGGATGAGGCGCTTTTTGCGCTCAGGCGCGCCTTGCGTTCGAAGTGTTTCGACAGCCCGCACCTGGCCCACATGAACCTGGCGCGCTATTACCTGCACCAGGGCAAGCTGCGGCGGGCCTACGAGTCCGCGCGGGCGGCGCAGGAGTATGCGCCGGGCT
The DNA here is from genome assembly GCF_038070005.1 of Thermithiobacillus plumbiphilus. Taxonomy (NCBI): domain Bacteria; kingdom Pseudomonadati; phylum Pseudomonadota; class Acidithiobacillia; order Acidithiobacillales; family Thermithiobacillaceae; genus Thermithiobacillus; species Thermithiobacillus plumbiphilus. The sequence continues at coordinate 72,044 of NZ_JBBPCO010000008.1, forward strand.
ATCGTCCGGCGGCCAAGCTGGCCGAATGGATCCGGGAACGGATGGAGGCCTGGGAGATCTGGGACTGATGCCTGCGTGATGCCGCGGGTTAGCCCCTGTCCTTGTCGCGGGTTTCCTGCCGCACTTTCTGCTTGATGGTGTCCATCCGGTCAAGCACGACCTCGGGCTGGACATCATTGGCAAGTTCGGAGAGCTCCGGATTGCGGGCAGCGTCGATCTCCATGTGCTGGGCCATGGCCGTGACGAGTTCGATCAGTCGGGTGACTTCGTGTTCGGCCAGCAGGCTGATCTGCAGGTCCAGGTCTGCGCGTTTATCGGCCTGCTTCGCCATGCGGTTCTGGGTGATGAGCACGAAGGTGGACAGGAAAATTGCCTCGACCGAGGCGATCATGGCCAGCACGACGAAGCTTGGGTCAAAAGGGCGGATTCCAGGCATCCAGCCAAGATTGATCACAATCCAGCCGCCGAACAGCAAGAGATGCAGGTAAACAAAGGTCATGCTGCCGGTGAATCGGGTGATGGCGGCCGCCGCCCGTTCCTGCCAGCCTTCGTGGACCTGCTCCTCCTGGTAGCGGGTCAGAAGGGCGCGGATGTTGCGTTCCATGATCCGTGCCAGACCGCTGCCTGATTCCTGATGCCCTGTGCCCGTATTCATGCCATTTCTCCTTGGCGGCCATCTTACGGGAGTTCGTGCGCGTTTTGGCGGGGCGAAGGTCGGTTCAGGCCTTCTCGCCGATGCGCTTTTCCGTGCCGGCCAGGATACGCTGGATGTTGTCCTTGTGGCGCCAGAGCAGCAGCACAGCGAGTATCAGCGAAAGCAGCAGGAAGGGCCTGCCGGGCAGCAACCACCAGGTGAGCAGAGGGGCTGCAACTGCGGCGCTCAGGGCGGCCAGGGAGGAGATGCGAAAGAGCCTGGCCATGGCCAGCCAGACGAGAGCCAGCGCGAGCCCCAGCAGGAGCGATAGCGCGAGATAGATGCCCAGGCCCGTGGCGACGCCCTTGCCGCCCCGAAAGCCGAAAAACACCGGAAAGAGATGCCCCAGGAAGGCGGCGAGCGCCACGGCCGCGAGCGTGCCGTCATCCGCACCCAGTCCGCGCGCCAGCAGCACGGGTAGGATGCCCTTGAACATGTCGCCCAGTAGGGTGAGCACGGCCGCCTTCCTGCCGCCCAGGCGCAGGACGTTGGTCGCGCCCGGATTGCCGGAGCCCTGCGAGCGCGGGTCGGGCAGGCCGAGCGCGCGCGCGACCAGCACGGCCGTGGTGATGGAGCCAATCAGATAGGCGGCAAGGATCAGGAAGGCATTTTGCATGATCCACATTGGAATGGTTTCCCGGGATGCCGTCAAGGGGCTGCATCGCTTATAGTGTGGCTTTCTGACAAGGAGTGGCTATGGATCTTCTGTTTTTGCGCGAACTGAAAATCGAGACGGTGATCGGGATCTATGACTGGGAGCGCCAGGTCCGCCAGGCCATACTGATCGATCTGGACATGGCGGCGGATGCGGCGAAGGCCGCCCAGAGCGATCAGGTGGAAGACACCATCAATTACAAGGAGATCGCCAAGCGCCTGATCGGCTTTGTCGAGTCGTCCAGCTTTCAGTTGGTCGAAACGCTGGCGGAGCGCATCGCCGGCATCGTGCTGGAGGAGTTCGGGGTACGCTGGGTGCGGGTCACCATCCACAAGCCCGGTGCGGTGCGTGGTTCCCGCGATGTCGGGGTCATCATTGAGCGGGGCCAGCGTGACTAGAGCGCTGCCGCTCGTTTATGCCGGTCTCGGGAGCAATGTGGACCGGGAGCGGCATCTGCGGCTGGCGCTCGATGCCCTGCGCGCCTGTGTCGGTCCGCTGAAGCTTTCGCCGGTTTACGAAAGCGCGGACAGCCGCTTCGGAGGCCCGGCCTTTTATAATCTGGTGGTCGCCTTTCATGCGGACCTGCCGCCCGCGGCGCTGCGCAACCGTTTTCGCGATATCGAGGCCCGGTGTGGTCGGACCGCGCGCCGGGGCGAAACCTTTCCCCTGGATATCGATCTGCTGCTCTATGGCGATCTCGCCAACGAGGATCCGCGCCTGCCACACCCGGATATCCTGAGCAGCGCCTTCGTGCTCAAGCCCCTGCGAGATCTTGCGCCGGACCTGCGCCATCCCGCCACCGGCAGGACGCTCGCCTGGCACTGGGCCGCCTTCGATCAGCTGGCGGCCCGGGACCTGAAGCCGGTCAGTGTCGATCTGAGCTGATCAATACACGCTGCGTCCGCCATCGACCGCCAGCACCTGCCCGGTCACGTAGGGCGCATCGAAGATGAAAAAGGCAATGGCTTTGGCCATGTCCTCGGGGCTGCCGGCGCGCTTGAGCGCGGTCTTGGCCAGCACCCGCTGGCGGGTGTCCTCGGCCGGCTGAGAGCCATCCGCCCAGAGCGCGACACCGGGGGCTATGGCATTGACGCGAATCTCCGGCCCAAGCTCCTTGGCCAGTGACTTGGTCAGCATGATGATGCCGGCCTTGGAGATGTTGTAGGGCAGATAATTGGCCAGGGGCCGGTCACCATAGATATCGGCGAGATTGATGATGCAGCCCTGGCTGGCACGCAGGTAGGGAATGGCCGCCTGGGCGAGAAAGAAGGGCGCGCGCAGGTTGGTGTCCAGCAGTTCCTGCCATTGATCGGGCGTCACCCCCTCGACGGGTGTGGGGTAGAAGGCCGATGCGTTGTTGATCAGGACATCCAGCCGTCCGAAGTGAGACGCTACCTGATCCACCAGGGGCGCGAGGGCGGCGATGTCCCGCAGGTCCGCCTGCAGCGTGAGCACCTCGATCCCGTATCGATCCCGAAGGCGGGATGCCAGCAGCTCGGCATCGCTTGCGGATCGGTTATAATGGATCGCAAGCTGCATGCCGCGCGCGGCCAGGTGTTCGGCAATGCCGGCGCCTACCCGTTTGGCGGCCCCGGTAATGAAGGCCACCTTGCCACTTGTCTCAGTCACTGCCACCTCCGGAAAATCCATGTCAGACCAGCCCCATTGTCCCAGCTCGAACGATCCCGTCAACCTGCGTAAGCCACCCGTCCTGCCGGAGCCCTCAGATGATGAGTTGGCCCATGCGGCGGCCCTGACTGACCGCATCCGCGCTGAAATCCAGCAGCAAGGCGGCATTCTGCCCTTTCGACGCTTTATGGAGATGGCGCTCTATGCGCCGGGGCTGGGCTATTATGTGGCCGGTCAGCAGCGTTTTGGGGCCGGCGGGGACTTCGTCACCGCGCCGGAGCTTGGGGATGTGTTTGCGCGCACCCTGGCGCATACCGTGGCCGCGGCTCTTTGGCAGGGCGGGGACATGATCCTGGAGTTCGGGGCCGGTAGCGGCGTGCTAGCAGCCGATCTGCTGCTGGCACTGGAGCACTTGGGCCTGGCCCCGGCGGAATATGCCATTCTCGAACTCAGCCCGGACCTGCGTGTCCGCCAACAGGAGACGCTGGCGCGCAAGGCGCCGCGGCTTGCGGAGCGGGTGCGCTGGCTGGACCGGCTGCCGGATACTTTCTCGGGCGTGGTGATTGCCAATGAGGTGCTGGACGCCATGCCGGTGCATCTGATCGAGACGGACGCGGACGGCGGGCTCTGGGAAAAAGCGGTGCGTTGGAGCGGGGAGGGTTTTGCGTGGGACCGGCTGGCGCCGGGCGAACTGCTGCGGGAACGCTGGACTGATCTGGGCGCGGGTCTGCCCACGCCTTACCAGACCGAGATCAATCTCGCGGCCCAGGCCTGGGTCCAGGCCCTGGCGGAGCGTCTGCACTCAGGCGTGCTGCTGCTGGTGGACTATGGTTTCCTGACTGGCGAGTACTACCACCCGCAGCGCAACATGGGTACGCTGATGTGTCACTACCGGCACCACGCCCACGGCGATCCGCTGAAATATCCCGGCCTGCAGGACATCACCGCGCACGTGGACTTTTCGGCGGTGGCGAAGGCGGGGCAGGCGGCGGGCCTGGATGTGCTTGGCTTCGCCACCCAGGCCCAGTTCTTGATGGATGCCGGCCTGCAATCGGTGTTGATGGAATCTCTATCGGCCGATCCGGCAGTACAGCTGGCCCTGGCCAACCAGGTCAAGCGCTTGACCTTGCCCGGGGAAATGGGCGAAATGTTCAAGGTGCTGGCGCTTGGCCGGAGAATGCCAGGCCCCCTGCCGGGCTTTGGCCGGGGACTCGCGGGCGCGTTTTGATTCAGCGTGATTCGCGGCCCAGGCGAATGCGGGACAAGCGCTCGGTGCGGCTGCGGCCCTTGCCAAGATAGCCCGGCACCACGGTCTCGATGGCTTCGGGCTGTATGCCGAAAAACGCCGGAAAGCAGTCAGCCTCGCAGACGTTGTCCACGGAAAGGCTATGAAGATTGTCCCTGGTCATCAGCTTGCCAGGCAGGCGTTCAAGCACATTGGCCTGGACATAGGCCAGCCAGTCCGGCAGATTGATGATGGCCTTGTGGCTGCCTATCACCGAGCGCGTGTATTCCACGAGTTCTCGCAGGGTATAGCTGCGCGGTCCGCAAAGATCATAGATCTGGCCATGGGTGCGCGAATTGTCCAGGGCCCGGACGAAGGCCTCTGCCACATCCTCGACCCAGACCGGTTGCAGCCTGGCATGGGGTTTGGCCAAGGGCAGAAACATAGGGATGCGCCGCAGCAAGCGGGCGAAGCGGGTAAAGAAGCTGTCCCCATGGCCGAAGATGATGGAAGGGCGGAAAATTGTGACCTGCAGACCCTGGCCCCAGACCAGCTTGGGACCGTCGAGATAAGTGAACCAGCCCTTGGCAGCGCTGTCCTCTCCGGCCTGACGGACGATCTCCTGGCCAATCCCCTTGGAACGCAGATAGGCGCTGGGGGCGGTGGGATCCGCTCCCAGCGCGCTCATGTGCAGAACCCGTGATACGCCGACCTTGCCGCAGGTGTTGACCACCAGCCGGGGCAGTTCCTCGTGGATCTGGTGAAAGTCACCGCGACGCTCGGGCGGAAGATCGTTGCGGCCACGCTTGCGCTCGTTGAGGATGCCGACCAGATTGATGACGGCATCCATGCCCTCCAGTTGCTTGGTAAGCGTCATTGGATCCAGGGGATTGCCTTCCACCAGTTCCACATTAGGCATGACCAGCAATTCCCGGTGATTTTCCCGGTTGCGCGTCAGAATCCTTACCCTTATGCCCTTGGCATCCAGTCTCTCGGCAATGTGGCGGCCAACGAAGCCGCTACCGCCAAGGATGCAAACCTTGCGAATGGTCATGCCTTTCCCCTTGAACTGCTGCGAATCAGTGAGTTTTACAGCCTATCTTGTGAAGCAGGGATTTTCCCCGCCGGATGTGGAATCGTCAAGCCATAGGATGGGCTGCACAGGAAATGAGGGGTGTGTGGAGAAATGGCACGGGTTGCTGAGCTTGCGATGTGAGAAGCGGGCAGGAGGCCACCGATCCCGGCAAAGGATCACGTGACCTCCTGGTGAGACAGGGCTACTTATTTTCTTCAGCGGACTTTTCGAGTTTCTCGCCGCCGGTTTGTACGTCCTCGCCCAGTCCGGACATGGTGTTGCAGGCTGCAAGCCCGAGATAACCCATCAGTACCGTTCCAAGCACCAGCGCCTTCGCCATTTTCATTTGCTACCTCCTAGTTTACCTGATGAGCAGGATCATTCCGCAGCAGTAACTTTATATCTACCAGTTGTAGACTCAATACAACAAAGGTCGGTCCGTGAAGTTGGGTCGAGCGGCATGAGTTGGCTGGCATCCTGCCACAATGGCAACTGACACGGATTTTTCATAAAAATGTGCAGCCATGTGAAAAACAAGGAGAAACGCTGATTTATTCGCCATGTATAGGTCTTAAGGCGGGAGGCGTGGCCCGCAACACTACGGCAAATGCAGGATGCAAAAGCGTTCGTGGTATAAGATGATGAATCCTTATTCGCAGTGCCTTTGAGATTCCGAGGCTTTTCGGCGAGACCTTGAAATGCGCGAGCAATGCCACAATATATTTCAGTGTACAGGTGGATTGAAAGTACTTGGAGGTGGCAATGAGCATGGCAAACTGGATAACACGTGATCTGGCCCAGATCAAGGAAGCAGCCTGCGTCTATGCGGAAGAAATCGGGCGACCCTGGATTCTTTTTGATGACAGATATGGTGCGGCGCTGGCTGATACGCCTGAAGGCATGGTGTGGGAGCAAAGTGGTGCGGGCGGCCCGGAAACCCAGGGCATGTTGCTGTTCCCGGATTATGCTTCTGTCCAGGACCTGATTCATTTCCGGGGAGAAGAGCTCGCGGGCGCCCGGCCCATGCATATCCGCGACTGGCCAGTCCATGGCGAGCCGGGCCAGATGATGCTGCAGATCGAGCAGGGTGCCTATCTGGAAGGCGCGCAGCGGATGACCGATGCCGTGCAGGTGAGAATCCTGCCCTGGTCGGTGGAGAATGGCGTCCCCAGTGTGCTGATGCTGGATGCCCGGCTCAACTTCGTTGCGCCCGAGGAGCCGCGCCTGCAGTGATCAGGCGGTCTGCTCCGGCTTGTCGGCCCGGAAAATCAGCCATAGGCCAAGCAGGATCATGGGAATGCTCAACAGTTGCCCCATGCTCAAGGGCCCCAGTATGTAGCCAAGCTGCACGTCCGGCTCGCGGGTGAATTCCACCAGGAAGCGGGCCAGTCCATAGCCTGCCAGAAACAGGCCGAATATCGCCCCCCGCGCCCGCGGACGGGCACTGTAAATCCAGAGTACCGTAAACAGCAGCACGCCTTCGAGCAGAAACTCGTACAGCTGGGATGGATGCCGGGCCATGGGCCCGCCGCCCGGAAAGACCATGGCCCAGGGTACATCGCTTGCCCGGCCATAGAGTTCGCCATTGATGAAATTCCCGAGACGCCCGAGGCCCAAGCCGATCGGCACCACGGGGGCGATGAAATCGGCCGTGCGCAGGAAATCCTTGCCAGTCTTGCGGGTAAAGAGATAGCCGGCGAAGATCACGCCCAGCAGGCCGCCGTGAAAGGACATGCCGCCTTCCCAGACCGCGAACATCGCAGCGGGATGCTCCATGTAGAAGGGCAGATTGTAAAACAGCACATATCCCAGCCGTCCACCGAGGATGACCCCCAGGGCGGCATAGAAGATGAAATCGGAGATTTCTTCCCCGGTCCAGTGCCAGTGCGGCGCGCGACTGCGATATTTCAGCAGGGACCAGGCGCCCAGGAAGCCCAGAACGTACATCAGGCCGTACCAGCGGATGGCCAGCGGGCCGAGTTGGAGTGCCACCGGATCAAACTGGGGAAAAGTGAGCATGTTGGGTCATCCGTTGAAGTTTGCGGCCCAGGCCATCGCTTCCAGATGGGCCCGGCTGATGCTGTCATGTCCGATATGCAGCCTGTCACTGAGTTGGGTGATACGCGGGCTGTCGCCAGCCTCGACCGCCTTGACCAGCGCCAGGATCGTTCCATAGGGTCCGGATTCGTCCAGCAGGGCGGAGACGATGTCCTGCGGCAGCCGGATTTCCTTCAATACGGCTGCCAGAGGCATCTGCAGCAGTGGCTCCATCAATGAGAACATGCCCGTGATGAAGAGCTGATCCAGAAAGTCGCGCTGTCCTGCCTGTTGCTGCAGGGCCTGCTGGCCCAGCAGTTCCGCCAGCCTGCCCCTGACCACGGCAGTCGTCACCAGGGCGGAGGGTGGCCTGTCCGAGGTGCCGGCGAAAAGGATCAGGGTGAGCCAGCGGTAAAGCTGTTGTCGCCCGAGCGTGATCAGGGCGCGGCGGATACTGCTGACCTCCTGTGCCTGCCCCATCGCGGCCGAGTTGATCAGGCGCAGCAGCTTGAAAGACAAGGCCGCATCCCGGCTGATGATTTCCTCGAGCTGGCTGATCTCTGCTTCACCCATGAGCAGGTTGAGCAGCTGGATCACGCTCAGTTTGTTGCTGGATGGCGTATTGTCGGCCAGCAGTACGGGGCGGGCAAAGTAGTAGCCCTGGAAATAGTCGAATCCGGCCTCCCGGCATGCGCTGGCCTGCTCCTGGGTTTCCACCCGGCAGGCGACCAGTTTGGCCGGAAACTTGCGCAGGACCTTGACCAGCCCGGCCATCTGCTCCAGGGCAATCTGCTGGATGTTCAGTTTCACGTAGCTGACCAGCGGCAATAGCGCGAGGTTTGCGGCATTGGGCAGGAAGTTGTCCAGGGCAATTGTATACCCCTTGGCCCGCAGATCCTTGCAACCCTGCACAAAGGCCGGGTCAACCTGTGTACCGGCCTCTGACTCAAGTACCAGCTGGTCCTTGGGGAAGAGCGCCAGGCTGGCCTCATCCAGGAATTCGTGGGGAAAATTGACGAAGGCCTTGCGTCCGGCCAGCACCTCGGCGCTACCCAGGTTGCTGAAGATGCTGATCAGCACCCGCGCGGAGGCGAGAACGGGATCCTCGATCATCGCTTCTTCGGCATTGGGCGAGGACCGGGTGAAAAATTCATATCCCAGGATGGCTTCCCTGCTGTCGAGAATCAACTGGCGGCCAAGATAATGCGTGCTGGACATATTCTGCTCGTGTTTGCATTTCGCCAGAGCCTATCATAAAAAGCCCTGATAGGGGCAGGCACCCGGCAGGGAGGAATCACTGCCTGGATCTGCTGGTGAAAAGATAGTCACTTTGGACAGGAAAGCACGGAGATCGAGTCATGGCAAAAACCCTGGGAGATTTCATCGCGGAGGCGCGCCGGCAGATTCAGGAGATCGACGCCGATTCGCTGGAGGACTGGAGCCGCGGTCGGGACGATCTGTTGCTGGTGGATGTGCGTGAACCCGAGGAGTTCCAGGCGGGCCATCTGCCAGGCGCCATCCTGGTGCCTCGGGGCACCCTGGAAGCGGCGGCCGATCCCGGCACCAGGCATCGCCATCCCCTGCTCTGCGATGCCCGTTGCCGCCCGGTGGTGCTCTATTGCGCCAGCGGTGGCCGCTCGGCCCTGGCCGCGCGCACGCTGCAGGACATGGGCTTTGAGGAAGTATACAGCCTGGCCGGTGGCATGGATGTCTGGGAAGCCGAGGGCTTTCCCGTCGAGGAGTGATCAGAGGCTTTCCGGCAGGCAGCGGCTGGGTTGCCGCTGCCTGGGAACTCAAAGGCTGTAGCCGAAATTCTCTGCAAAACGGACGTTGAAGCCGTCGCGGTCAAAGACGTGATTCTGGGTGCCGTGCTGCTCGATCTTGATCGCCCCCATCAGCGAGGCAATCCGGGCCGTTGTTTCCAGATCCATGCCCTGCTCCAGCCCAAACAGCAGGCCGGCGCGGTAGGCATCGCCGCAACCGGTGGGATCCACCACCTGCTGTGGCCTTGCCGCCGGTACCTCCAGCGCCATTCCTTCGTGCAGTATCACTGAGCCATGTTCGCCACGGGTAATGACGAAGGCCTCCACGCGTTCGCTCAATTTCCTGGCCGAAATCCCGGTACGCTCTTCGATGAGCCTGGACTCGTAGTCGTTGACGGTCACGAGGCTGGCCTTGTCGATGAGGTCCAGCAGAGCCGGGCCATCGAACATCGGCAAACCCTGGCCGGGATCGAAAATGAAGGGAATGCCGGCTGCAGCGAACTCGCTGGCGTGCTGCAGCATGGCTTCACGCCCGTCCGGGGACACGATGCCCCAGCTGACCTGCCCGAGATCCGTGCTGTCGATGCGGGTCTGGTGCGCTTCACTCATGGCCCCCGGATGAAAGGCGGTGATCTGGTTGTCATCAAGGTCGGTGGTAATGAAGGCCTGGGCCGTGTAGTATTCCTGCAACAGCCGGATGTGGCGGGTCTCGATCTCCCAGCGCCTCAGCCATTCGCTGTAGGGCCCAAAGTCCTGGCCAGCCGTCCCCAGGATCCAGGGCTCGCCGCCCAGCAATTTCAGGTTGTAGGCAATGTTGCCCGCGCAGCCACCGAACTCTCGGCGCAGTTCCGGAACAAGAAAGGATACGTTCAGGATATGTACTTGTTCAGGCAGAATATGTCGCTTGAATTGGTCCGGGAAGACCATGATAGTGTCGTAGGCAAGCGAGCCACAGATCAGAATGGCCATGTTCGGAAATTCCTCGATTGGGGGGAGGGCAGAGACTAAGGTCTTAGTACGATGGACACAAGCATTTACCCTTGAATTTTTACATTATAGCCACAACCGTCTGTTATGACATACACTCTAACACGCGTGGCTGCCGTATTCGGCCAGGGTACCAGGGCGGTTATATGTCCTGTTGCTTGTAGAGCAGCAAAAGATGACCCATCAACATGAACGATAAGGAGAAATCTTATGCGCCAATCCACCATTCTGGTAGCTGCAATTGCGGCTGCCTTCAGTACGAGTGCCATGGCTCAAGAGCCAGCCTCGGACCGCGCCACCATTGGTGGCGCCTATATCAATCTCTATGGCGGTAACACCTTCTATGATGATAGTGCCCATTTCGGGCTCGGTAGCAAGAATAACGCTGGTACTGCCGGCTTGCGGATCGGTACTCGCACTTCGCCGCACTTTGGCGTGGAGCTGGATCTCAACTACGCGCACGTGCCTTACAAGGATGATCTTGCACCTACCGGTCTTCCCTACAGTGCCTATTCCGGCGGTGATCGATTCAAGGGCCAATTCTCCGGCGCCCTGGTCGGTGTCCTCTATGCCCTGGATCGCGACAGCACTCCCTACATGACCATCGGCGTGGGTGCTTCCAGCTATCGTTACGCGCAGAGTGCGGTTACCGGGAATGATGACCGTACCGAAAACCTGATGACGCTCTGGGGACTTGGCTACAAACACCGTCTGGGCAAGAGCCTGGACCTGCGCCTGGACGCCCAGGATGAAATGCTCTGGAATACCCCGGCAGATCCCGGTGGCGTGCTGAACAATCTGCGGCTCACCGCCGGTGTTGGATTTGCTTTTGGTGGCAGCAAGCCCATGCCGGCTCCGGTCGCTGCAGCGGCCCCGGAGCCAACGCCAGCCCCGGAACTGCCGCCAGCCGTACAGCCGGCTCAGGTCGAGTCGATGCCCATAGTCGTTACGGAAACCGAGCGCACGCTGCTGGAAAACAAGCCGGTGACCATCGATGCCGCCAAGTTTGACTTCGACAAGGCCGAGCTTCGTCCGAGTGCATACCCCACGCTGGACGAGATCGTCGAGTTCTCGCAGAAGTACCCGGATGCGCAATTCTTTGTCGACGGGCATACGGACAGCATCGGTTCCGAAAGCTACAACCGCCAGTTGTCGAAGAAGCGCGCCCAGGCGGTCAAGGACTATCTGACCGACAAGGGTGTGCCCTCGGAGCGCCTGAAGGTGCGCGCTCTGGGTGAGAGCCGTCCGATCGCTTCGAACAAGACGGCTGACGGTCGGGCCAAGAACCGGCGTGTGGAAGTGCGGACCACCATCCAGGTGCAACGTACCAGCACGGAGCGCAGTGTGCGCCCCATGCAGCAGCAGGGACCTGCTGGTCAGTCGGGCGGCACGGGTGGCATGGATTCATCCTCTCCCATGATGCAGCCAGCCCAGTAAGTTGCTTTACGGAGCCCTCAGGGGCTCCTGCAAGAGATCCCGGGCGGCCATCTGACCTTGTGTCAGTGGCCGCCTGGCTCCTTCGAAACGCTTCGCCCAGTAGGCCTGCTTCAGGCTGCTGGTCATCACGTGCCCCGTGCGGCTACTGGGGGCATGCACGAATTTATCCTCGCCGATGTAAATACCCACATGAGAAAAATGCTGGCCGGTGGTGTTGAAAAACACCAGGTCGCCCGGCATGAGCATGTCCTGAGATATCTCCTGCAGTTGATTGCCCATTTCGCGGCTCGTGCGCGGCAATGAGTATCCGTAACGCCCATAGACGTGACAAACCAGCCCACTGCAATCAAATCCGGTCTGTGGCTCACTGCCGCCATAGCGATAGGGCATTCCCTGGAGGCTCTGGGCATAACGGACGAGGGTGGCCGTCTGAGCGGCATTGAGCGTGGTGAGATCCGAAGCCGTGGTCTCGCGCTGTGGTGCATTCAGGCTGGCGCAGCCGGAAAGCCAAAGGATGCTGGTCGCTGCCAGCATCCACCGGACATGTCGCAAGCATGGCATCCGGTTTGTATGCTGCTGCATGATTTCTCCCTGTTCTGCGTTTTCCGCATTCATATAGCTGCCAGACGGGGGGCGGTCAAGCGGCTCAGAGCAGGGGATCGATCAGGCTGTGCAGGCGGCCGGGATGGAGCGGCCCGGTAATCCGGTGTACCACCCGGCCCTGCTTGTCGATGATGAAGGAGGTCGGAATGCGGCTGATGTCGCCGAGTGCCGCCAGGCCACTGGCCTGACGGGTGAGCCCCACCGGAAAGGGAATGCCCTGCTTGCGCACGAAATCCCGCACCGCTGCTTCCTCGTCATCCGCCAGGGCGAGGATGGTGAAGGGACGATCCTGGTTGGCCTGGTAGTATTCCGCCATCGCCGGCATCTCCCGGCGGCAGGGAGGGCACCAGGGGGCCCAGACGTTGATCAGGACCACCTGGCCCCGATGCTGGTTCAGGTCGAAAGTCCTGCCATCGAGTAGCTGGGCGGAGATCGCGGGCGCCGGGGTCATGGGATCGCTGACCCAGGCCAGTGGGCGCCACCAGAAATAGGCTGCCACCAGCAGGATGAGCCAGGTGCTCCAGTGCGGAATCCAGTGTCGGCCAGGGCGCCACCAGGCGGGTTTCGGTGCTTGATCGCTCATGTCATGCTCGCTGCAGGGTCGGACTGACAGGATAATGTCTGCGTCCTGCGCTGGCAAAGAGCATTCAGCTTTGAGCGCGGGTACGGTCTGGCTGCCAGAGAATGTCACGGCGCCCCTGCTCGTTCAGCACCCGCGACAGCACGAAGAGCAGATCCGAGAGCCGGTTGAGATAGCTGATGAGAATGGTATTGAGCTTCTCTTCCCGGCTGAGTGTCACGACACTGCGTTCCGCGCGCCGGCAGACGGTCCGGGCCAGATGACAGGCGGCCGCTGCGGGCGTGCCGCCCGGCAGGATGAATTCCTTCAGGGGCGACAGTCCCGCATTATGCCGATCGAGCAGGTCTTCCAGGCGGGTAATGTGCTCGGCACGCAGGCGTAGCTGCTCTCCCTGAGCATCCAGCGGGTAGGCGAGATCCGCCCCGAGATCAAAGAGGTCATGCTGGATGCCCAGCAACTGGCCGGCAATGTCGGCTGGCACGCCGGGCGCGGACAGGATCAGGCCGATGGTCGCATTGGTTTCGTCCACGTCCCCTAGCGCCGCAACGCGGGGGTGATCCTTGGCGACCCGCTGATTGCCGCCCAGGCCGGTACTGCCGTCATCGCCGGTACGGGTATAGATCCTGCTGAGCCGGTTGCCCATGGTGTCCTCGTGCAATGAAACCTGAATGCTGCTGGAACTGGCTGGTTTCAGGAGCCACGCGATCGGCGTCTCTGGTGCAGGGTGATGCCGAAGCCGATTAGCGCGCTGAGCAGCATCAGCACATTGGTGACCACGAACACCCAGTTCTGCAGCAGCCAACTATAGACCGAAAACCCCAGGGAGGCCGCGGTCTGGCCGATGAAAAGCCACTTCGATACGCCCTCGCTGACGCCGGCCTGCCATTGCTTGTAGATCTGCTTGCCGATGGTCAGCAGCAGGATGAAGGAGCTCAGCCAGCCAATCGCTTCTGTCATGAATCCTTGCCGGAAAAGGTGGAAAGACCGGCAGGCATTGTGAGGCAGGGAGACGCTTTGGCCTAGCGACCTTCGGTCATCTGCAGCCTTGCTGCATGTCCTTCAGTTGATGGCTGATCCAGCTCTGGGCCTCGCGGTTCAGAACGATGGCAGTCTTTCCCTGACAGCTCAGGGGCGGACCGACGCGAACCTCGATGACGCCTGGGTACTTGCGCCACTCCGTGCGCGGCCAGAACTGCCCGGCATTGTGCGCCACCGGCACGAGGTCCGAGCCGGCCTTGACGGCCAGCCCGGCGCCGGTGGAGGCAAAACGTCCCAGTTGGTGCGCCGGCTGGCGCGTTCCCTCCGGAAACACCAGTACGGAGACGCCGGCATCGAGGCGCTTCTGGCCCTGTTCGAGCACCTGGCGGGCGGCATCGCGCCCCGCCTCGCGATCGATGCCGATCGGCCAGAACAACTGCAGGGCCCAGCCAAAGAAGGGAATCCGGAACAGTTCCTGCTTGAGCACATAGGCAAAGCGGGGGAATATCGTCAGAAAGGCGATAGTTTCCCAGGCAGACTGGTGGTTCGACAGGATGACCACCGGCCGGCCAGACAGGTGTTCAAGGCCTGTGACGCGATGGCGGATGCCGCAGCTCAGGGCCAGCCAGGCGATGCTGACGCGCGCCCACATCTGGGCAAACCAGTAGCGCTGTTTTCTGGGCAGGAAGGCAAACAGCAGCGAAACCGTGCCCCAGAAAATGGTCCAGATCCCGAACCCCAGGTAAAAGACCAGGCTGCGGGCGGTATTCATGCCGGCGGGGCCAGCAGGGCTTTCGCGACCGCCTCCAGGTTGTCATAGACCGGGATGTCCTCCCCCACCAGCCCGGAAGCCAGGGTGTTTTCGCCCTTGCCGCTTCGCACCAGGATGGGTTTGGCCCCGGCCTCGCGCGCGGCCTGCAGGTCGCGCAGGCTGTCGCCGACGGCTGGCACGCCTTCGAGGCTGGTGTTGAAGCGTTCGGCAATTTCTTCAAAGAGACCTGTGCGCGGCTTGCGGCAGAGGCAGTCATCGTTGGGGTGGTGCGGGCAATAGAAGATTGCGTCCACGTGACCGCCGAGGCTCTGCAGCTCACTGCGCAGTCGCTGATGGATGCCGGCCAGGGCCTTGACGTCGAACAGCCCCCGGGCAATGCCCGACTGGTTGGTGGCGATGACGACCCGATAACCGGCGCGGTTGAGACGGGCAATGGCCTCCAGCGAGCCGGGGATGGCTCTCCATTCCTCGGCGGATTTGATGAAGGTGTCACTGTCTTCGTTGATGACGCCATCGCGGTCCAGGATGATCAGCTTCGCCATGTTATCTACCCTGCATCAAGGAGAAATCGGCCACCTGCAGGAATGCATTGCGCAGGGTGCCGATCAGAGCCAGGCGATTGGCGCGCACCTGCGGATCCTCATCCATGACCATCACCTCATCGAAAAAGCGGTCCACCGGCGCGCGCAGGGCTGCCAGCAGGTCCAGTGCGGCGCCGTAATCAGCCTGTTGCATCAAGTCCGCCACCGGGGGCTGCAGGGCCTGCCATTCGCGCCACAACTCGATTTCAGCCGGTGCCAGCAACAGGCGTTCCTGAACCGCGCCGGTATGCTCGATGGCTTCCTTGCGCAGAATATTCCCGATGCGCTTGTTGGCGGCGGCCAGTGCCTCGGCTTCGGGGCGCTGGCGAAAGCGGCTCAGGGCCTCCAGGCGATTGCGGGCATCCAGGGGATCTGCAGGTCGCAGGCTGAGCACGGCCTCCACCAGGTCGGCGGAAAAGCCTTCCTCGCGGAAAAAGACCCGCTGGCGTTCCAGGAAAAAATCAAGGAGCTGGTCAGCAAAGCCGGGGTGCTTGTCCCCGAAGGCCGGGCCGTAAGCCGAGGCCGCAACCCCAATCGCTTGGGGCAGATCCAGCGGGACATTGCCTTCCAGCAGGATGCGCAGGATGCCCAGCGCGGCGCGGCGCAGGGCAAAGGGGTCCTTGTCTCCGGTCGGGATCTGGCCAAGACCAAAGAACCCGGCCAGGGTGTCGAGCTTGTCCGCCAGCGACAGGGCCTGGGCGCCTGGATCCAGCGGAATGGCATCACCGCGGCCTGCCGGAGCATAGTGCCCGCTGATGGCGCTGCTCACTTCACTGGTTTCGCCATCATGTGCTGCATAGTAGCCGCCCATGATGCCCTGCAGCTCCGGAAACTCGCTGACCATGCCGGTGAGCAGGTCGCATTTGCACAGCTCCGCTGCCCTTTGTACCGCCTGGGCATCCGCCTGAACCGCATTCGCCAGTACCGGCGCCAGGCGCACGAGCCGCCCGCTTTTTGCCAGCAGACTGCCCAGGCCACGCTGAAACAGCACCTGCTCCAGTTCGGGGCGGCGCGAGGCGAGGGTGCGCTTGCGGTCCTCGTTCCAGAAGAATTCGGCGTCGGCCAGGCGGGCGCGCAACACGCGGCTGTTGCCGTGGATCACGGCCGCCGGGTCACGGCTTTCGAGGTTGGCGACGAAGATGAATCGATTCAGTAGCGCCTTGTCAGAGCCCGGGCGGCGCAGGGGGAAGTAGCGCTGATGCTGCATCATCACGGTGGTCAGCACTTCCGGCGGAATGGCGAGATAGCCTTCCTCGAAGGCGCCCGCCAGCACCACCGGCCATTCCACCAGGCCGGTGACCTCGTCGAGCAGGGCATCCGGCATCAGCGCCAGCCCGTCCAGTTCGCTGGCAAGCCGCCGCACAGCGTCATCGATGTATTGGCGCCGCGCCCTGAAATCCGCCATGACCTTGCCTGCCAGCAGGCAGTCGGCATAGTGGGCAGGTTCGGCAATGCGCAGCGCCTGCGGGTGCATGACCCGATGCCCCTGGCTCAGGTCGCCGGCCTGCAGCTCGAAGCAGTGCAGCGGTAGCGTCACGCCGCCAAGGCGCGCGAGCATCCACTGCACCGGACGCACGAAGCTTGCCTGTGAGCTACCCCAGCGCATGCGCTTGCGTAGCGGCAGCCGGTTGATCACTTGTGGAATGAGCTCCAGCAGCACCTCTGCCGTGGGGCGCCCGGCCTCGACTTGCCGGTAGACCAGGAACTCGCCCTTGTCGAGCGTCATCCGCTCCAGCTGCGTTACCTCCACCTTGTTGGAGCGGGCGAAGCCCTGGGTTGCCGGCGTGGGCTTGCCGTCGGCATCGAAGGCCCTTTCCAGCGCCGGACCGCGCTTGATCACTTCGCGGGTTGCCTGCTCACCGGCCACATGGCGCAGGAGAACCGCGATCCGGCGCGGGCTGGCGAATCGCTGGCATTCGCCCGCGCTGATCTGCGCCTCGTCCAGAGCCGCGAGCAGACCATCAGCCAGGGCTTGGGCCAGTAATTGCTGGTCCTTTGCCGGAATCTCCTCGCAGCCGATCTCCAGAATCAGGTCATGATGCGTCATGCGCCTTTCTCCACCAGCGGGAAGCCCAGGGCCTCGCGCCGGGCATGATAAGCCTGGGCCACGCTGCGGGCGAGATTGCGCACCCTGCCAATGAAGCGCGCCCGCTCGTTCACGCCAATGGCATGGCGCGCGTCGAGCAGGTTGAAGCTGTGCGAGCACTCCAGCACCCGCTCATAGGCAGGCAGGGGCAGGTCAGCGGCAAGCAGTCGCTCGCATTCGGCCTCGCTGGCATCGAAGCGGTGGAAAAGCTCCTGGGTGTCGGCAATTTCGAAGTTGTAGCGCGACTGCTCGACCTCATTCTGGTGATAGACGTCGCCATAACTCACGCCCGGCGTCCAGACCAGGTCATAGACGCTTTCCACGCCCTGGATGTACATGGCCAGGCGTTCCAGCCCATAGGTGATCTCGCCGGTGACAGGATGGCAGTCGAGCCCGCCCACCTGCTGAAAATAGGTGAACTGGGTGACCTCCATGCCGTTGAGCCAGACCTCCCAGCCCAGCCCCCAGGCGCCCAGCGTCGGCGATTCCCAGTCGTCCTCGACGAAGCGGATATCGTGCACCGCCGGATCGAGCCCGAGCCTTCTGAGAGATCCGAGATAAAGCTCCTGGATGTTGGCGGGATTGGGCTTGAGCACCACCTGGAACTGGTAATAATGTTGCAGGCGGTTGGGGTTCTCCCCGTAACGGCCGTCAGTGGGCCGGCGCGAGGGCTGCACATAGGCTGCGCGCCAGGGCTCGGGGCCGATGGCGCGCAGAAAGGTGGCGGGGTGGAAGGTGCCCGCGCCGACCGGCATGTCCAGCGGCTGGAGCAATACGCAGCCCTGCGCCGACCAGTAGTCCTGCAGATTGAGGATGAGTTCCTGAAAGGTCACGCTGATTCTCTTGTCTGGTGTGGTCCGGGCGGCTGCCGGCGCTTTGTCTGCGGGTATTATCTGAACAAAGTCGCTTGACGTCAAAAGCACCGATCATTGACGATGCTTTCTGGTTCCGGTGCCAGCATCGTTCTCGATCGTTGTTGACAGTTCCGATAAAACTGATAAAAGGAGGTCGGTCATGGCAACAAAACGGATTCTAAGTGCGAAGACGCTCTATATCATAGCCTTGGCAATTTTCGTCGTCTGGGCCACGCTCAATTATTTCTGGAACCCCTTCCGCCAGGGGGATGTCACCGAGACGCAAAAGGCCGCCATGCGGGCCAATTTCGAGCGCGCCGTGCAGGTGGTCCGGTCCGACCTTGCACGGGTCCAGCAGGGCGGGGCCACGCACCCGGATATCGTGGCCTATCTCAACCAGATCTACCCCGAGGGTTCTCCACTCAATCCCGAGCATCCGGCATTCATCGTGCTGAACGCGAATGTCACGGAACCCCAGGATGACGGTCAGACCATGATCAGCCCGGGCAATGTCCTGGATGCCTACCGCAAGGGCCAGCCGGTGACGGTCACCCCGGCCCCGGCCTTGCAGAAGTTAGAGGCGGGCATCAGTTACACGTCCATCGAGACCAAGGCCGGTGGTGGTGCGGGACCCATCGAGCAACCGCAACAGTAATTGAGGTTTTCGTGATAAAGAAGAAGTCTGTTGCATCCCACGCTCCCCGCGTGGGTTTTGTCTCCCTGGGCTGTCCCAAGGCCCTGGTGGATTCCGAACGCATTCTGACCCAGCTACGGGCCGAGGGCTATCAGATCGCCCCGAGCTACGAAGATGCCGATGTCGTGGTGGTCAATACCTGCGGCTTCATCGATGATGCCGTCGAGGAGTCGCTGGACGCCATTGGCGAGGCGCTGGCCGAGAATGGCCGGGTCATTGTCACGGGATGCCTTGGGGCGCGCGCCGAGGAGGTCCGCGCCGCGCATCCGCAGGTGCTGGCAGTTACCGGCCCGCATCAGACCGAGGCGGTCATGGCCGCCGTCCACGAGGCCCTGCCACCGGCGCACGATCCCTTTGTCAGTCTGATTCCGGAGCAGGGCATCAAGCTGACCCCGCCGCACTATGCCTACCTGAAGATCTCCGAGGGCTGCAATCACCGTTGCAGCTTCTGCATCATCCCGAGCATGCGTGGCGACCTGGTCAGCCGACCGGCGGGCGAGGTGCTGCGCGAGGCGGAGAATCTGGTGAAGGCGGGCGTCCGGGAATTGCTGGTGATTTCCCAGGACACCAGCGCCTATGGCGTGGATCTGAAGTACCGGACCGATTTCTGGGACGGCCGCCCGGTGAAGACGCGCATCACCGAACTGGCCCGGCAACTGGGAACGCTCGGCGCATGGGTGCGGCTGCACTACGTCTATCCCTATCCGCATGTGGCGGAACTGATGCCGCTGATGGCGGAGGGGCTGATCCTGCCTTATCTCGATGTGCCGCTGCAGCATGCCAGCCCGGCCATCCTCAAGGCCATGCGCCGGCCGGGCCGGGCCGAAAGCCAGCTTGAGACCATCGCGCGCTGGCGCGAGATCTGTCCGGAACTGGTGATCCGCAGTACATTCATCACCGGGTTCCCGGGTGAGACCGAGGCGGATTTCGAGCTACTGCTGGACTTTCTTGATGAAGCGCGCCTGGACCGGGTGGGCTGCTTTACCTACTCCGAGGTGGAGGGTGCCGCGGCCAATGACTTGCCCGGCATGGTGCCGGCCGAGGTCCGCGAGGAGCGCAAGGCGCGGCTCATGGCCCTGCAGGCACAGATCAGTGCGGAAAAGCTTGCCACCCAGGTCGGGCGCAGCATCGAAGTGCTGATCGACGAGGTGGATCCGGTCGAGGATCTCGCCATCGGCCGGAGCTTTCGCGACGCACCGGAAATCGATGGTGTGGTATTCGTGGAAGGTGCTGCTGGGGCGCGAGTGGGGGATCTGCTCAGGGCGAAGGTGCGGGAAGCTACCGAGCATGATCTGCTCGCCCGCTGGTCAGGAGATCCCGCGGCCTGAGCACGCCGCGGGCCGGCCTGTCCTCATGGGCCGGCCGGTATTGAGTCCGGGGTGAAGCAGTATGGGCTTACAGCAACTCGGAGATGTTGGCCGCCGCACGCTTGGCGTCCAGGAACACCAGACCGAGCTTTGCCTCTTTGCGGGCGATCACCGTCAGGACTGCGTCCCGTCCAGCATGGATCAGGAGGATGTATCCGTTTTCGCCCTTGACCATGACCTGTTCCAGTTCTCCGCGGCTCAGCTCCGCAGCTGTGCGGTCGCCGAGCGACAGCATGGCGGCGGACATGGCGCCCACGCGGTCCTCATCCATACCGACCGACAGCATGGAGGCAATGGTCAAACCGTCGGTGGAAATCACCGCTGAGGCCTCTACATCGGCCGAGGTTCCATTGAGGTCGCTAAGGACGGATTTGAGCATTTGTTCGCGCATTTGGTTTCTCCCGGACGCGCCCAGGTTTCGCGGACCTGGGCCTTATTTGTTGTAATATAGGCGATCCGCTCAAAAGAGGGATGCCGTTGATCGAAAAAAATCAGGCATAGCGATTGTTCAGTGCCTGAACCAGCGTCACGAATTCCTGGTTCTGCAGGCGCGGCGTTTCACCGATCACCAGTACGAAGCTTTGCCGGCCCACATACAGTGGCCAGAAACCAAGTTCCGCCCGGCCCGCCGGGTCGACCAGCGCCCATGACTCCGAGGCAAGGCTCAGATTGTTCTTGAGTAGCCGCTGATGGCGGTTGTGCAGGGCGAGCAGGTCGGCCGCCAGTCCCGCCAGTTCTTCAGCCGCTTCATGCGGGTAGCCGCTGGCCGCGAGATAGAAGCCGTTGTCGTCGGCCAGAATCGCCTTTTCCTTGTCCGAGAGGTTCCCGATCAGGCCGGGCAGGATGTCTTCCAGGCGGTCCTGTACCGCAGGTATGGGGGTTTCGACGCCGCGCAGCATGCCGAGTCGCTGCAGCCGCAGGATGACCCGCAGGCCTTCTTCCAGCTTTTCCTCACCGGTCCAGGCCAGGACTTCCTCGGTTCCCATTGGTCGGGTTTCGCCGTGGCGCAGGATGTTGATCAGGGTCTGCCGGTGCTTGTCGGGATTGGGACTGGATATGGCATAAAATGACCCGGCTGGCGTAGCCTGGGCATAGAGTTTTCCCGTGAGGGTGAGTTCGGCGGCCATGCTCAGCCTTCCAGACCAGGGTCGATGGAAAACAGCAGGGCCATGACGAGATTCTTGATGTCATCCTTGCGGCGGCCATCGACCTCGAAGATCGGGGGGCGCATGCCCATCTGGCTGAGTGCTTCGGCATACTCGCGGATGCTTGGCGAGAGGCTCAGGTCAACCTTGGTGACGCCAATGACCACTGGCACGCGCTCGATGAAATCCTTGAAGGCATTGAGAAAAAAGTGCATGTCCTTCATGGGGTTCTTGCGGGAATTATCCAGCATCAATACCAGGCCGAGGCCGCCCTGCGTCAGGATGTCCCACATGAAGTCGAAGCGTTCCTGACCAGGTGTGCCGTAGAGATGTACCTTGGTGTTTTCGTCCAGGTGCAGGACACCGTAGTCCATGGCGACCGTGGTGTGTCCCTTGCGGTTCAGGGTCATGTCCGAAGCCGCGGCATCGGTCTTGATCGGCGGCGTATCGCTGATGGCGGTGATGGCGGTGGTCTTGCCGGCACCTACCG
Organism: Thermithiobacillus plumbiphilus; assembly: GCF_038070005.1. NCBI lineage: Bacteria > Pseudomonadati > Pseudomonadota > Acidithiobacillia > Acidithiobacillales > Thermithiobacillaceae > Thermithiobacillus > Thermithiobacillus plumbiphilus. Next base: position 93,696 of record NZ_JBBPCO010000008.1, read on the forward strand.
GGCCCGTGAAGATGATCTTGTTGTCCTGTCTCAAGCGCTGGGCTCCTTATGTTTCATGCGCGCCACTCTGGGCGCGTCTCCCCGTGAAAGCGTCAAATACCGGCAATCTTTTTGAGCAGGCGGCTCAGGAATCCACGTTTCTGCGGTGCGGCAGTGGATTGCTGTGGCGCTGCTTGCGCATGTGTCTGGGTGCCTGTTGGCACCGCCGTGCCGGTGTTCGCCTGGGGCAGGACCAGTAGTTCCAGGCTGTGGCTGGCTGCCAGGAAGTTGAAGAGATCCTTGGGCGGAATTTGCAACATCCTTGAGGTCAGTACCGGGTTGACCGGGGAGCGGGTCAGGAAGGCCGCCATGCGCAGGGCGCCTGGGATGGGTGCCAGCCGGGTCAGATTCGGCCAGTATTTCAGCTGTACCGGCGTATTGAGTCGCAGGGTGCGGATCAGCCGGCCGTTGGCGCTCCAGATCGCTATCTGCCAGATCAGGGCGTCGAGCGGCTGGCGGCTGCCTGCCTTGAAATCATCACCAAGCTTGGGCGTGCGGGCCCGAAAGGCGCCGTTGTCCTGACTACAGAGTGCTTCGAGCCGGGCGGGCTCCACCAGGAGTTGTACCTCGTTGCTGCCAGGATGGGCGATGAGCAGCGGCGTGCCGCCTGCGTCCTGGATGATGGCCGAGATCCTGTCGCGCTGGACCATGTGCAGCAGGCCGAGCAGACCATGGGCCGGGTCGAAGTAGGTGACATCCTCCGGGCGTATGCTGACCGGCTGGCTAACCGCGGCACTGGCGGAAGCTGCCCCGGATGGCGCTTCGGCTTTCACGGGGCTGGCCGGGGCCTCCTGGAGCGGGGCAGGCGCGGGTGCGGCCAGAGCGGTCTCTGCCGCCGCAACCTGGAACTTGCCGCTACGCAGGGTTTCCAGTTGCGGAAACAGGCTTTCCATGCGAACCGGTTTTTTCAGGACGGGTGCTGGCGCCTGGGCTTGTTCGGCGGCGGAAACGATGAGCGCTGGCAAGAGGGGGTGTTCGCTGCGGAAGCGCCGCCATAACTCGGCGCCATCCGGGCTGTCGATGTCGACGATGGCCAGATCCGCATGCTGGCCAGCATCGCCATCCACCATGCGGTAGCTGGCTTTGTTGTGCATCTTGAACGCCATGCGGAATACGGCCTGTTTGCGCGCGTCCATGCCCACGGCAAGAACCAGGATTTCATTGTTCGGTATAGGGTTTGGAGTCATGGGCTTCCTCAGACGACGCGTGTTCTTGCCTGGCGCTTCAGGCGTTCACCTGTTTCCAGCATGAACTGGAGTGTTTCTTCCGGGGGCAGCTTCGCGTGTTGCAGAATGCTTTCGGCGAACAGGCTGTAACGCTGGAGATCGGCGGTACGCTCATACATTTCCATCAAGGGGTGGAAATACTGTGTTAGCTGCGGGTCGCGGCTGAGAGTGTCCTCGAGCAGGAAGATGGCTTCCTCGACCTGGCCAAAGTCGAGCAGCTGGTCAAATTCCTGCAGGATGTGATCGCCATTGTCGCTGCGCGATACACTGTAACCGGAACGGACCCGCTCCTCCACCAGCGCGGGATGACTGAAAGGAATGGCGGCCAGGGGGATGTTCAATCCCCAGTCGCCTGCCAGGCTGGCCAGACCGCCCTCGCGTTGATCGACATCGCCCAGCTGTAACAGCAAGGGGTGCTCGCCCAGTTTGCGGCCCAGCCCCAGCAGACGCTCCCGCAGGTCCTTGCCGGCTCCCCAGAGCGTCAGGTAGAGCGACAGCAGGGATTCGGCATAGTGATTGGTGCGACGCAGCTGAAACAGGATCTTCAGCAGTGCCACGTGATAGCCGAGCTTGCGCGGCTCGAAAAGAATGGCGCGGCGCAGGCCGGCAATCGCCGGCTCCGGCAAATTCAGTTCCTGATGGATCGCGGCCGCCTGAATGGGGGACATGAAACAATCCACGACCTGGGCCTCCCGGACGCCGAGCGCAGCGGTCAGCCTGAACTGCCCCTGGACCAGGGGCAGATTTTCCAGGCCGGATGGTGTTGGGCTCCAGGTCGGGCCTGGCTTGTCACTGCCGCTATCCAGTCCGCTCAGGTCCAGAGGTTCCGGGTTGACGAGCGCCTGCTTGAGCGCGCTCTGTGCCTTGTCGACCGAGCGCGCCAGCTCGGACTCGTCTGGTCGGGCCTGGCTGGCAGTGGGTTCTCCCTTGAGATCCGGCGCGGGCTGATGCTGGGCCAGGAATGCGTCGACGGCCTCGGGGTCGAGGCCCAGGTAGCTGTCTGCCAGGACCCGCAGGTGGAGGTTGTCGGGGTCCGCGACCAGGCCGCGCATGATGGTATCCTGGCGCAGTTTGCGATCCGCCGACAGGGTGCAGAGCCGCTCCTGGATCTCCGCATAACCGACCATGTCCGGGATTTCCAGATACAGATCCAGCAGGCGCAGGCAGTTGTCGAGGTCTTCCGGGTGGTGCTCGACATGCCAGCGCAGGGTGGTGGCCGCCTGTTCCAGGTGGCCAAAGGACAGGTAGATCTCGACTTCCTGGAGGGGGTCGACTTCGTATACCTCGGCGGCTCCGGCACTGTCCCCGGATTCATCGCGGGCCGGTACCCTGGTGTCGGCTGTGAGCTGGGCAGAAGTCGGGATGGAAGACGCGTGGACCGGCGCTTCCGTCTTCAGCAACTGTTTGCGCTGCCGGAGCTTGAGGAGGATGGCGCCTGGAAGGAGCATCAGCATCAGGGCAATAGTTGCCTTGCTGGCAACGGGAAGCTGCTGGATGCCATCCGTGAGAAGGGTGAAAGAATCCATTCCTCGCCTTTGGGGTCGCGCCGGGCTTGTTCTTGGTGGTTTTGTCCGTTATGGAATTGTTGCCGGCCGTGTAGTCTTGAACATAGTCGTTGTGGACAACTTGTCAAGACCGCAGGAAATCGGCGATCTGCGCGATGCGTCTGGCGCTGTTGCGCTGGCCCAGGCCGGCTTCTTCCAGGCTCAGGCGGTATCCCTGTATGAATTCGGGCAGGGCTTGGACGATGACCATCTGGCGTTCGCGGCTGGCGCCATGCAGCGGCCAGTCGGCGCGCCAGTTGGCACCCGCCTGTGTGCTGCAGATCGCCGCTCCCCAGCTGTGTTCATGGACGTTCCAGGTGTGATCGCGGATCACCAGGCGATGCTTGTCCGGGGCTGGCGGCAGGCCGGCCAGCGGGCCGATGTACTCAAGTTGCAGATCGGCCGCGAGATCGACGAGCAGGCGGTGAAGGTGCTTGAGGGCTTCGCGCAGCTCCGTGTGGCCGGGCTGATTCTGGCCCTGGGCGGCGCTGCGCAGGGTATGAAGAAAGGGCTGCTCCATGGTGCTCTCCGGAAATCGATGTGCCAGCGGTTTTATCCTTGAAAGCTGCTTATTGAACAGGAATTCCGCCCCGCGTGAAAGCGGGCGGGATCCTTGGGCGGCAGGCGGTGTGGCTTGGGGCTTTTCCGTGTTTGGGATATACTGCGATGAATTTTGCTTTGGCCTTGTATTTTCAGGAAAAAACTCAGATGACCCTTCCCGCCAGCAATGAGCGCCTTTCCGATCTATGTCGTCTGGCTCGCGACGTCATTCGCCTGGAGGCCGAGGCAGTTGCGGCCCTGGAAGACCGGATTGGTCCGGAGTTCGACCGTGCCTGCGAGCTCCTGCTGAATTGCCCGGGGCGGATCGTGGTCACCGGCATGGGCAAGTCCGGCATCATCGGCAAGAAGATCGCCGCCACCCTAGCAAGTACCGGCAGTCCGGCGCTGTTTCTGCATCCGGCCGAGGGCAGCCATGGCGACCTAGGCATGCTGACGCGTCATGACGTGCTGCTGGCCCTGTCGAATTCCGGGGAGACCGCAGAAATCCTGGCGATACTGCCCTTGATCAAGCGCATGCAGGTTCCCACGGTGGCCATGACGGGTCGGGCGAGCTCGACCCTGGCGCGCCGGTCGGACGTGCATCTGGATGTGTTCGTGGCGCGCGAGGCCTGCCCGCACAATCTGGCGCCGACGGCTTCGACCACGGCGGCGCTGGCCATGGGCGATGCCCTGGCCATGGCCCTGTTGCAGGCACGCGGTTTCACGCCCGAGGACTTCGCGCTGTCGCATCCGGGTGGCGCCCTGGGGCGGCGCCTGTTGTTGCAGGTGGCCGATCTGATGCACAGCGGATCACGGTTGCCGGTGGTGAATGCGGATACCACGCTTCGCCAGGCCGTCTATGAGATCAGCAGCAAGGGGCTTGGCATGACCGCGGTGCTGGAGGCTGATGGCAGCCTGGCGGGTGTGTTCACGGATGGTGACCTGCGCCGGGCGCTCGATCGGGGTGCGGATGTGCTGGAATTGCCGATACGGACACTGATGCATGCCAATCCGCAGGTGATCGGGCCGGAGGCACTGGCCGCCGAAGCCCTGGCGCGGATGGAGCAGTTCCGCATCAATGGCTTGCTGGTGGTGGATGATGGCAGGCTCGTCGGGGCGCTGAACATGCATGACCTGCTGCGGGCGGGGGTGGTATGAAGCCGCTGGAATCAAGGATCGAATGCATTCGCGTGCTGGCACTGGATGTAGATGGCGTGCTCACGGACGGCAGCATCTTCATGGACAACCTCGGCCAGGAGTACAAGGCCTTCCATGTGCGTGACGGGCATGGCCTGAAGCTGCTGCAGCGTGCCGGAATCCAGATCGCCTTGATCACCGGTCGCAGTTCCGGCGTGGTCGAGGCGCGGGCCCGGGACCTTGGAATCACCTATGTGTATCAGGGGGCGCTCGACAAGCGCCTGCCCTTCGTGGAGCTGAAAAAGTCCACCGGAGTGGCGGATCACGAGATTGCCTACATGGGCGATGACGTGGTGGATCTTCCGATCCTGAGCCGGGTTGGCCTGGCCGCGGCGCCTGCCGATGCGCATGAGGCTGTGCTGGAGCAGGTCCAGTTTGTCTCTCGCCATGCTGGTGGCAGGGGGGCTGTCCGCGAACTCTGCGATCTGCTTTTGCGGGGACAGGGGCGCATGGATGAACTGATGGCGCAGTATCTGTCGAAGCAGGGGCCCGCATGAGATTGCCCGGCCCGAGCATACCCGCGTTTTCTCCAGCTGCCCTGCTCACCATCCTGGCATTATTGCTGATCCTGGTGCTGACCTGGCAGGAACCGCAGCCGGTAGGACCGAATCTGGACTGGGGAGGATCGTTGCAGAGCGGTGATCTGGCTGTCGAGAACGTGCGCTTGAGCCAGTACCGCGTTGATGGCAGTCTGGAGTTTCATGCCGAAGCTGCCCAGGCCTATCATGATCCCCAGGCCGGGGCCACCTTTTTATACAAGCTGCGCGCCCTCAGGCCCCAGGCCGGCGGGCCGGTGGCCATGCAGGCGACTGGTGGCCGCGTGCAGGACGACTCCGGCATCGTATCCCTCTACCAGTCGGTTCGCGTCCAGATGGCTCCCGATTATCATGCCGAGACGGATATGCTGCGTTATGATCCCCGGGCCGGTCTGATGACCAGCCCCTCGGCGGTTCGTCTGATTCGCGGGGATGACTGGATGAGCGGCGTGGGCATGCGCATGTCCATCCCGGCGGGAACCGCTCAGTTGCTGTCACAGGTGAGGGCCTATTATGCACCGTAGTGTGGTTTTGCTGGGAATCCTGTGGCTGTCCGGCCTGTCCGGACCCGGCTTCGCGGCTGAGAAGCGGGCAGCTGCGGAGCCGATCGAGGTGAGTGCCGACAGCCTGCAGGTGGATGAACGCGCGCAGCGCGCAACTTACACCGGAAACGTGGTGGTGCATCGGGGAGATCTGACCATCAACGCCGATCGAGTGCTCATCCAGGGTAGCGGCAAGGCGGTGCAGCGTATCGTCGCCACCGGCAATCCCGTCAGGCTCAGGCAGGCGGATCGGCGCGGGGATGGGCAACAGCTGGTCTATGAGCCCGGCCAGGAGCGCATCACCCTGAGTGGCAATGCGCACATCCGGCAGGAAAGTAACGAGCTGGCCGGCGAGCGGATCACCTATCTGTTGCGCGAACAGCGTACCGAAGTGACCGGCAAGAGCGGCCAGCGGGTCAAGTCGATATTCTATTCCAGTGGCGACGCGGCCTTGCCGGGTCAGGGCGGGCAGGCTGGTAGCAGCAGATGATCCGTCTGAGTGCCGAACACCTGTCCAAGAGTTATCGTCGCCGCCAGGTGGTGAATGATGTCTCGCTCTTTCTCGATCAGGGCGAGATTGTCGGCCTGCTCGGCCCGAACGGGGCCGGCAAGACCACCACTTTCTACATGGTGGTCGGTCTGATCCGGCCTGATGCCGGTCGCATCATGCTCGACGACCAGGACATCAGCCGTCTGCCCATGCATCAGCGAGCCCGGCTCGGGGTGGGCTACCTGCCCCAGGAGGCATCGGTGTTTCGTCGCATGAGCGTGGCGGACAACATCCTGGCAGTACTGGAAACCCTGCCACTGCAGGCACAGGAGCGGCGCGAGCGGCTGGAAAATCTGCTCGACGAACTCCATATTCAACATATCCGGGATACCCTGGGGCACAGCCTGTCCGGCGGGGAACGTCGGCGTGTCGAGATTGCCCGTACCCTGGCCACCGAACCGCGCTTCATCCTGCTGGACGAACCCTTTGCCGGAGTCGATCCGATTTCGGTGATCGAGATCCAGCGGCTGGTGCAGGGCTTGAAGGCGCGCAATATTGGTGTTCTTATAACGGATCACAATGTCCGTGAAACGCTGGGCATCTGCGAACGGGCCTATATCCTGAATCAGGGGAGCGTGCTGACCACCGGGACTCCTGAGGAAATCGTCTATAATGATATGGTCAAGAAAGTCTATTTGGGCGAGAGTTTTCGTATCTGAACGCATTCGCTCCAGGATGCTTCCAACAGTCGGGAAACGGCTATACGCATGAAACAGTCTCTGGAATTGAAACTGGGTCAGCAACTTGCCATGACCCCGCAGTTACAGCAGGCGATTCGCCTGCTGCAGTTGTCCACGCTGGAGTTGCAGCAGGAAGTTCAGGACATGCTGGACCGCAATCCGCTGCTGGAAGAAGATGAAACGCCGCCCGCCAACCCTGCCGAAATGCCGGCGCCTGCCAGCGAAGCCAGTGATCCGGATGGCCCGCTGACCCTGGTTTCGGAGTCCCTGCCCGAAGATCTACCGGTCGATAGCGCCTGGGAGGATGTCTTTGACATGGCGCCGGCTGGTTCCGGTACCCAGACCAATGAGGACCTGCCGGAGTTCGAGTCGCGCAACAGCGCGCCGCAGACCTTACGCGATCATCTGCTGTGGCAGATGCGCATGTCTCCCTTCAGCGAGGAGGACCGCGACATTGCCGAGCTGTTGATAGATGCCATTGATGAGTGCGGCTATCTGCAGATCAGCATCGAGGATGCTGCGGAAGCCCTGAGCGTCGAGCAGGAAGCGGTCTGTACCGTCCTCAAGCGCATCCAGCACTTCGATCCGCCCGGCGTTGGCGCCCGCGATGTCAGCGAGTGTCTCTGTCTGCAACTTTCGAGTCTGGATGCCGATACGCCGGGGCTGGCCGAGGCACGGCTCATCTGCACCAGGCACCTGACTTCCCTGGCCCGCCACGACTATGCCCAGTTGAAGCAGGTGCTCGGGGTCGATGAGGACCGGCTGCGCGCGGCCGTGCAGCTCATTTCGGGACTGAACCCCCGGCCTGGCGAGGACATGAACGAAAAGCCGGCCGAGTACGTGGTGCCGGACGTGGTGGTTCGCCGTCAGGGGCGTGGCTGGCGTGTCGAGCTCAACAGCGAGGCGATGCCGCGCCTGCGCATCAATCAGGGCTACGCCCAACTGGCCGAGAACGGTCACGATACGGCACACCGGTTCGTGCAGGACAATCTGGCGGAGGCGCGCTGGTTCCTCAAGAGCCTGCAGAATCGTCAGGAAACGGTGCTCAAGGTGGCCACGGCCATCGTCGAGCGTCAGCGCGCCTATTTCGAGCGTGGGCCGGAAGCCATGCGACCAATGGTCCTGCGTGATATCGCCGATGCCGTGGAAATGCACGAGTCCACCATCTCCCGCGTGACCAATCAAAAGTACATGCTGACCCCGCGCGGCCTGCTCGAATTCAAGTATTTCTTCTCCAGCCATGTCAGTACCGATACCGGCGGTGCTGCCTCGGCGACCGCCATCCGGGCCCTGATCGGCAAGTTCATTGCCGAGGAATCGCCCCGCAAGCCTTTGAGCGACAGTCAGCTCGTGGAACTGCTGGCCGAACGCGGCATCCAAATTGCCAGACGTACTGTCGCCAAATACCGGGAGAGTCTCAATATCTCTCCTTCCAGCCAACGCAAAAGGCTTACCTGAGCCATAGCAGCAAGGAGTCTGTATGCATCTCAAAATCACCGGACAGCACCTGGATCTGACGGAAGCGCTCAAGAACTATGTCAATGAAAAGATCGGCGGAGTGGACCAGTACTTCGACAACGTGATCGATGCGGAGGTAGTCCTGCGGCAGGAGAAGTTCCGCAATTCCATCGAGGTGACGCTCTTTGCTGCCGGCCAGACGCTGCACGCCGAGGCGGAAGACAAGGACATGTACGCGGCCATCGATGCCGCTTCGGACAAGCTCGAACGGCAGGTGGTCCGCTACAAGGAGAAATTGACCAACCATCATCCCCACCATAACCTGGACAAGACCCAGGTAACCGAGCTCTGACTTCACCCATGCACATTGCATCCCTGCTGGACCCAAGCCGCATTGCCAGCGATCTGGCCGCCGGGAGTAAGAAGCGTACTCTCGAACAGATGGCGGAGCTGTTGAGCCGCGGGCTGGACAGCGAGTCCTCTCCCGAGGTGTTCAGCAGCCTGTCTGGACGTGAGCGGCTCGGGAGTACCGCCATCGGCCATGGGGTAGCCATTCCCCATGGCCGGGTGGCCGGGCTGCAGCAGGCCATCGGCGCCTTTGGGCGCTATCCGGCGGGCCTGGACTTCGATGCCGCCGACGAGGAGCCTGTGCGCCTGGTCTTTGCCCTGCTGGTGCCGGCGGAAAGCACCACTGAACACCTGCAACTGCTGGCCGGGCTGGCCGAGATCTTCAGCCGTCCGGATCTGCGGGCGCGCCTGCTGAAAGCTGCCTCCCCGGAAGAGCTTTATCAGATCCTGCTCGATCAGGCTCCCTGACCATGCTTGAGGAACATCCCGGCCGGATCAGCGTCAACGCCTTGTTCGAGCAATTGCGCGATCCCCTGCAACTGGTCTGGGTCGCCGGGCGTCGCGGCGGCGAGCGCTGTCTGGAAACCCTGCACTGGACCGAACAGGGGGCATCGCCTGCCACCAGCCATGAACTGCCCCGGACCACGCTGGTCGGGCCTCTGAATTTCATCCATCCCAATCTGGTCCAGGTACTGGGCGCGGCCGAACTCCATTACCTGGAGCAGCATTGTGCCGGGAAAGCCGAGCGCCTGGCGCAACAGCTGTTCGTACCCTCGCTGGTGGCCCTGGTGATCGGCGAGGGGCGGCCGGCGCCCGATTTTCTGCTCGAAGCCGCCAATGCCGCCGAATTCCCGGTGTTCTCTTCCTCCTTGCCCGCGCCCTATCTGGTTGCCCGCATCCAGTATTTTCTGTCGCGCTTGCTGGCCGAGCGCGAGACCCGCCATGGCGTGTTCATGGACGTGCTGGGCATGGGGATCTTTCTCATGGGCGAGTCCGGCATCGGCAAGAGCGAACTGGCGCTGGAACTGCTCAGTCATGGACACCGGCTCATCGCGGACGATGCCGTGGAGTTTGCGCGTACCGCGCCGGATGTCATCGTCGGCAGTTGTCCGCCCGCCATCCAGGACTATCTGGAAGTGCGCGGCTTGGGTATCATCAATATTCGCGACATGTTCGGCACGGCAGCGATCCTGCGTTCCAAGCGCCTGCGTCTGGCCGTCGAGCTCAAGCGCATGACCGTAGCGGATATGGCGGGCATCGACCGCCTGCGCGGAGCGGTGGGGGAGTTGCCGATCCTGGGCGTTTCGATCCCGCGGATCACCCTGCCGGTGATGCCCGGGCGCAATCTGGCCGTACTGGTGGAAGTGGCGGCGCGCAGCCAGTTTCTCAAGGAATCCGGGGTGGACACCCTGGCCCAGTTCGAGGCCCAGCTGCATCGGTCGATGATTCCGGCGGATGCGGCTCCCGGCACATTGCCGACCATCCCGAATTCGGGTGACTGACATGGATTTCATCATCATCAGCGGCTTGTCCGGCTCGGGCAAGTCGACCGCGCTGCGGGCCCTGGAGGATCAGGGGTATTACTGTGTCGATAACCTGCCGGCCACCCTGCTGTCGCGCTTTGGCGAACAGCTCCTGAGTCAAGCCGATTCGAGCGAGATCCGCGCGGCGGTCAGCATCGATGTGCGCAACCGCGCCTTCCTCGGCGCCTTGCCGGCTGAGTTGGAATTGCTCGACAGCCAGGGCATCAAGCCGCGCATCCTTTTCCTGGAGGCCGACGAGGCAAGCCTGATCAAGCGCTTCAGCGAGACGCGCCGGCGTCATCCCCTGACCAGTGCGGGCGGAGAAGACCAGGGGCAGTTTGCCCTGGCCCTGCGCGATGGGTTGCAGCGCGAACGGGAAATGGTGCAGCCGTTGCTGGGGGCGGCCAGCAAACGCATCGACTCTTCCCAGATCAATACCCACCAGCTGCGCACCCGGGTGCAGGCCTGGAGCCTGGCCAGTCGGGAGCAGGATGGGCTGGTGCTGCTCTTTCAGTCTTTTGGCTACAAGCATGGCGTGCCGCTGGATTCGGATTTCGTCTTCGATCTGCGCGGTTTGCCCAATCCCCATTACGATCCCAAATTGCAACCTTTGACCGGTCAGGACCAGCCTGTCGCCGATTTTCTGGTTGCACAAGCGAGCGTGGAATCCATGTTTCAGGACCTGCAGCAGTTCTTTGGCAAGTGGCTGCCAGCCTTCGAGGAGGAGTGCCGTAACTATGTCACGGTGTCCCTGGGCTGTACCGGCGGCCAGCATCGCAGTGTCTACCTGGCCGAACGGCTGGCGGCAGCCCTGCTGGCGCCCGGGCGCAAGGTCATTCTGCATCATCGCGAGCTGGCGCAGGTCCGGGTACTGCCATGATCGGTGTCGTGATCGTTACCCATGATGGTCTGGCCGAGGCCCTGGCCAAGAGTCTTTTTCATGTGCTGGGGCCCGAGCACCCCTGTTTCGAATGCATCGGCGTGGACCGCGATGATGCCGTCGAGCTCGTCCGCGAACGGGTGGAAGGCGCCGTGCGGCGGGTGGACCAGGGTGCTGGCGTGCTGATTCTCACTGATCTTTTCGGTGGCACGCCCTCGAATGTCGCCATGTCGCTGGTGGAGGCGGGGCGCGTGGACGTGCTCAGCGGCGTGAACCTGCCCATGCTGGTGCGGATCATGAGTGCCCGCCAGGCCAGTCTGGGGGATACCATCGAGCGCGCCATCCAGGGTGGTCGGGAAGGCATTCTGCTGGCCAGCGAGATGATTGATTACTGGCGAAATTGCGGCGACAAAAGGGTGGATACCCAGCAGGCCGGCACCGGCAATGGCGCGCCATAAGTCGCAAGGGGGGGAGATGCGCACGGAATTCACTATCGTCAACAAGCTTGGGCTGCACGCCCGGGCGTCCGCCAAGTTCGTCACCCTGGCCTCCAGCTTTCCCTGTGAGGTCTGGCTGGAACGCTGCGGCAAGCGGGTCAATGGCAAGAGCATCATGGGGGTGATGATGCTGGCGGCCTCCAAGGGCACGGTACTCACCCTGGAGACCGAGGGCGATCAGGCGCAAGCCTGCGCTGAGGCCCTGCTGGCCCTGGCCGCTTCCCGCTTTGGAGAGGAAGAATGAGCTTCGAGCTGGCTGGCATCGGCGTTTCCGGCGGCATTGTCATTGGCCGGGCCTTCGTGCTGGAACGCTTCAATCTGGAGATCCCGGAGTATAACCTGCCAAAGGCGGAGATCGAGCAGGAGGTGTTGCGCCTGCAGGCGGCCCTGAGCCAGACCCGCGAGCAGTTGCTGGCCGTGCGCGACGCCATCCCCGAGGATGCGCCGCAGGACACCGCCTTCTTCATCAATGCCCATCTGCTGATGCTCGATGATTCCGCCCTGCGGGAGCGCCCGATGCGGGCCATCCGCGAGGAGCAGATCAACGCCGAGTGGGCCATCAAGCGCCAGCGGGATCGGCTGGTGGAGATCTTCGACCGCATGGAGGACGAATACCTGCGCGCCAAGAAGGTCGATGTGATGCAGGTGACCGAGCGGGTATTGCGCAACCTGCTGGGCCAGCATGGACCGAATCGCAGCTGGCTGGCCTCGGAACACATCATCATTGCCGACGATCTGTCGCCGGCGGATACCGTACTGATGAAACGCGATCAGGTCGCTGCATTCGTTACGGATTTTGGCGGGCCGACCTCGCACACCGCCATTATCGCCCGCAGTCTGCGCCTGCCCGCGGTGGTGGGCCTGCGCAATGGCACCCAGCTCATCCGCAGCAATGATCTGCTGGTGGTGGATGGTGATCTCGGCATGGTGCTGGTGAACCCGGAACCGGCAGTGATCGCACAATTCGAGTCTGCCCGGCAGCGTCGCCATGTGCGCGAGCGCCGGCTCATCCGCCAGCGGCATCTGCCGGCCTGCAGCACCGACGGCGTGACCGTGGAGCTGAAGGCCAATATCGAGCTGCCCGAGGAGGTTACGCTGGCGGAGGAATATGGGGCCAGCGGCGTCGGGCTGTACCGCACCGAGTTCCTGTACATGAACCGCAAGGAGCCGCCGGGCGAAGAGGAGCAGTTCGAGGCGTATCTGCGCGTGGTGCAGGTCATGGACGGCCATCCGGTGACCATCCGCACCCTGGATCTGGGGGCCGACAAGCAGGTCGATGGTTCACGCCGGGAAGCCGGTACGCACAGCCATGTCCTCAATCCGGCTCTGGGTCTGCGCGCCATCCGCATGTGCCTGCGCGAGCCGGACCTGTTCCGGCCCCAGTTGCGCGCCATCCTGCGGGCCTCGGCTTTTGGGCACATGCGGATGATGATTCCGATGATCTCCGCCATTGAGGAGGTGCACCAGGCTCTGGCCCTGGTGAAGGAAATCCGGGAAGAGCTGACGGCGGAGGGCCATGCCTTCGACCCGCAGATGCCGATTGGCGGCATGGTGGAGGTCCCTGCCGTGGCCATGGCGGCCTGTGCCTTTGCCCGCCACCTGGATTTCTTTTCCATCGGCACCAATGACCTGATTCAGTATGCGCTCGCCATCGACCGTGTCGATGACGACGTGAACTACCTTTACGATCCCCTGCATCCAGGGGTGCTGCACCTGATCGCCAATACCATCCGCGCAGGCCGCCAGGCCGGCATTCCAGTGGCCATGTGCGGGGAAATGGCGGGTGATCCGCGTTATACCCGGCTGTTGCTGGGGCTGGGCCTGCAGGAGTTCAGCATGCATCCCAGCGCCATTCCCGAGGTCAAGGAAATCATCCGGGGGGCGAGTTACGCAGATGCCCGGCAGTATGCCGAGCAACTTTTAAGCTGCATGTGAAGTTGCTTTCCGGCCGGACTATCGCGGCTGGCCTGCGCTGGACCGCCATCCTGCTGGCGCTGCTGCTGACATTGCTGCTGGCGCTCATGCTCTATCTGCGGGAAACGGACTATTTGCGTGGCCTGATCGTGCGGGGACTGAGCGAGCAGGCGGGCCGACCGGTCCGGGTGGAAGGCGTGGTGGATCTCCAGTTGCTGCCCATCCCTTCGGTGCAGCTGAACCAGATACACGTGCCGGCCGATGCCGGTTTCGGTGGCGATCTGCTCGCTGTCGAACGCCTGCGCGTGGGTCTTGAGCCCTGGCCCTGGCTGCGTCAACGCAAGCTGCGGCTGCGGGACTTTGAAATCGACGGTGCGCGATTGATGCTGCAGCGCAATGCCCAGGGCGTCGGCAATTGGCAGGTGCTGATGCAGCGTTTACTGCAGCCAAAGCCCGGACCCTCTCTGTTCCAGTCACTCGATACCCTGCGCCTGCGCCATGGGCGGCTTTCCTGGCAGGATCAGAATCGTCGGCAACTGCTCCTCACGGATCTTGGCGGTCAGATGGACAATATCCAGCGGCAGCAGGCCTTTCCGCTGCATCTGGGTGGCCGGTGGCAATTCGGCGAGCAGGCCGGGCGGCTGGATTTCGCCACCCGGATTCAGCCCGGGCCTGCAAGCTGGCTGGCGGGCCTTGCCGACTCCGGGCTCGACCTGACGCTTGCCGCGAAAAAGCCCGTCATGCTGCAGCTCAGGGCGCCAGTGCTGTCCCGCCAGGGTGCGAATGGCCAACATTGGCAAGCCCGGGGCTTGACTGCTCGGCTGCATGTTCAGGGCCGGCAGCTGGCGGGCAAGTCCGATCTCGTGCTGCAAACCAGCCCTCTGTCTCTGGCGCTCAATGCCCTGCAGGTCGATGCCGGTGAGGGTGCCAGGGCCTCCGGCTGGGTCCGTTATCAGGGCGCTGATGCCAGCTTGAGGGGTGAAGTGCAGATGCCGCCCTTTGATCTTCGTCGGCTGGCAGGTGCCTGGGGCTTTCCCCTGCCATCCACGCGTGATCCTCAGGTCTATGCGCAGGCTGCCCTGCGCCTGGCTTTCACCCAGACCAATGATGACTGGCTGCTGCGCGTGGCCGATGGCCGGCTGGACCAGAGCAGCTTTTCCGGCTGGCTGCGCCTGCATGCAGCACCTTTTCAGGCACAGTTCTTCGCGCAAATGGATCATCTGTCCCTGGATCGCTATCTGCCCGCCGGCTCGGGCAAGGCTTCCACGACAACTGCCGCCAATGCAGCCCCGCTGCCGGACTGGCCGGTCTCGGGCGAACTGCGGCTCGCCCGCTTCGAAAGCGGCAAGCTTTCCGGGCGCAATCTGCTTCTGGAACTGGGGATGAATGGTGAGGGCTGGCATGTCCGCTGAACCCATCGCGCCTGCGCTGCTGGCCTGGTACCGGGAAAATGGCCGTCTGGATTTGCCCTGGCGCCAGACGCGCGACCCTTATGCCCTGTGGCTGGCCGAGATCATGCTGCAGCAGACCCAGGTCAAAACCGTGCTGCCCTACTACCAGCGATTCCTGCAGCGCTTTCCCGACTTTGAGCGCCTCGCCGCGGCGGACATTGATGAAGTGTTGCATCTTTGGACCGGGCTGGGTTATTACGCCCGCGCCCGCAACCTGCATGCCTGCGCGAAAGTGATCGTGACCGAGCACGGCGGCCGCTTTCCCGCGGACCCCGCTGTCGCCATGAGTCTGCCGGGCATTGGTCGCAGCACCGCACATGCCATCCTCGCCAGCGCCTATGACCAGGATTGGGCCATTCTCGACGGCAACGTCAAGCGCGTCCTGAGCCGCTATCATGCCTTTGCAGGCGACCCCGCCAGCAGCGAGGGCCAGCGTCTGCTCTGGTCGCTGGCCGAGGCCGAAACGCCTGTGAATGCAGCGCATGATTACAATCAGGCCATTCAGGATCTGGGTGCCACGCTGTGCAGCCGCAGCAAGCCCTCCTGTGCGCTCTGCCCTCTGCAGCCGGGCTGTCAGGCATACTTGCAGGGATTGACGGCGCAACTGCCGCGCCGGCCTGAGCGGCGGCAAATGCCGGTGCGTCTGGCCTGGCTGAGCATCATCGAGGATGGCCAGCATCGCGTGCTGCTACAGCGCCAGGGGCCGGCCGGGCTCTGGGGTGGGCTCTGGACACTGCCCCAGCGCGCGCGTGATGAGCTGGAAGGCCCGAGTGAGGCCGCGCAAGGCTTTGCAGCGGATCTCGGGCTGCATCTGCAAGTTGCGGGCGCGTTGCCGGCCGCGCGTCATACTTTCACGCATTTTCATCTGGATTATATCCCGCTGCTGATGCGTTCAATGGGCACCAAGGGCATCCGGGATGCCAAAGATCTCGCCTGGGTGTCCCCGGCCGACCCGGGCAGACGTGGCCTGGCGCGGCCGACCGAGCGCATCCTGCATCAGCTTGCCGGCACCGGGCAGCCAAAGCTCTGGTAGGATTGACGGGCCGCTTTGGTTAGAATGCGCGGATCATCCCGGTGATCCCGCGGTCAAATTTAAAACATCTTGAAAGGAGCGCATCATGGCGAGAATGGTCAATTGTGTGAAGCTTGGGCAGGAAGCCGAAGGTCTGGCGGTACCTCCTTATCCAGGCGAACTGGGTAAGCGCATCTGGCAGAACGTCTCGAAGGAAGCCTGGGCCGGCTGGTTGAAGCACCAGACCATGCTGATCAATGAATACCGTCTGTCGCCCATGGATCCCAAGGCCCGTCAGTTCCTGGAAAAGCAGATGGAGGACTATTTCTTCGGCGAGGGCGGCGTGCAGCCGGAGGGCTACGTGCCGCCGGAGCACTGAGCCGTGAGCGAGGTCCTGCGCTTTCCCAAACCCAAGGCGCGTCATGCGGGCAATACCCTGTGCCGGCGCGGTTTTCACCAGTGGGAAGTGGATCAGCAGCAGGTCTTTGACGTGAAGGCGGGGCGCCTGGTCTCCCGCCTGCGTTGTGGGCGCTGCGGCGCCACTCAGGTCAAGGCGCTTTAGTTCATAGCGGTCCAGCCAAGCTGCATCTGGTCTGCGAAGGAGGGGAGATGCCCGATGATTTCGAAGCCATCGTGCAGTATCACGAGCGGACCAAGCATCATCTGAACCGCTATGCCGCAGGCCCCGGACAACTGGACTGGGCGACCCAGCCCGACCCCTTTCGCCGCTACACCGGTAGCGAGCATCTGCCGCTGTCCCTGGCCGCCGACCGGATCACCCTGCCTTTTTCCGCGTTGCATCAAGCGGGTCATGTGAGTTCCAGCCTCCTGGATCGCGAGCATGTCGGCATTCTTTTTGAGCTGTCGATGGCCCTGTCGGCCTGGAAGGCGGTGGGACAGACGCGCTGGGCACTGCGCTGCAATCCTTCCAGTGGCAATCTCCACCCCACCGAGGCCTACCTGGTCTGCCCCGATCTGCCGGATCTGCCCGGTGGCATCTACCATTATCTGAGCCTCGAGCACCTGCTTGAAACCCGCGCCCGGCCAGGTGCTGGCTGGGATGCGGCCTGGCCGGGCAAGGGCGTGATCGTGGGCCTGAGCAGCATTCACTGGCGCGAGGCCTGGAAATACGGCGAACGCGCCTACCGTTACTGCCAGCACGATGCGGGGCACGCCCTGGCGGCCTTGCGCTATGCCGCCGCAACCCTGGGCTGGCAGGCCCGGCTGCTGGATGGATGGGGCGATGCGGACATTGCCGCGCTGCTGGGGCTGGACCGGGCAGGGGACTTTGCGGATGCGGAGCGCGAAACGCCGGACCTGCTGCTCTGGATCGGGCCCGAACTGATGGCGCCCGATCCCGATGATTTGCTGGCGGTCCTTGCTGATGCCCGCTGGCAGGGCCAGGCCAATCGCCTGAGTCCGCAGCACCGGCTCTGGCCGGCCATCGACGCGGCCAGCGAAGCAACTGTCAAACCACGCATTTCAAGCGAAGTCCAAAAAGCGGCCCAGAGTGAGCTGCCGCCACCTGCGCCCATCGAATCGGCTGTTCCGGCCACCCGCATCATTCGCCAGCGCCGCAGCGCGGTGGATTTCGACGGTGTGGGCGGCATGTCGCGCAACAGCTTTTTCCAGCTCCTCGATCTCCTGCTGCCGCGCCCGCAGCTGCCGCCCCTGGATGCGCTGCCCTGGGCGCCGCGCGTGCATCTCTGCTTTTTCGTGCATCGGGTGCAGGGGCTCACCCCCGGGCTCTACCTGCTGGCCCGCCTCCCCGAGGCGCTTCCCAGTCTCCAGGCCGCCATGCGCCCGGACTGGCTCTGGGAAACGGTGCCGGGCTGCCCGGCCCATATCTCCTTTCGCATGCTCCTGCCTACCGACATGCAGTCGGCGGCGCGCCTGCTGAGCTGCCATCAGGATATCGCCGCGGATTCCGCCTTTTCGCTGGCCATGCTCGCGGAATTCGAGACTCCGCTGGCCGAAGGACCCTGGCGTTATCGCGAGCTCTTCTGGGAATGTGGCGCCCTGGGCCAGATCCTTTATCTTGAAGCGGAGGCCCGAGGGCTGCGCGGCACTGGCATCGGCTGCTACTTCGATGACGCCGTGCATGACCTGCTTGGTCTCAAGAATCGCCAGTTCCAGGATCTCTATCACTTCACCGTCGGGGAGCCGGTGGAGGACCCGCGCCTGAGCACGCTGCCTGCCTATCCCGCCGCCTGAATCGGAACCCACCACGCAAACCTTTGTAGGATGCTGCCTGCCGCCCTGGGCGTGTTAATTTTGCCGGGTGCTTCATTCCTGCCGATCATCGTCCTGACAAGACCCGAACCAATCAGGATGTGATCGGGTTCGCCGCTTTTCCTTGAAATGTCGTGTCCACTGACAACGGGGATACTCCATGGCATCCAGCCGGGCAAAGAAAGCGGGAATCGTTCTTGGTGTCCTGGTGCTGCTGATCGCCATCGGCGTCGCGCTATTCGACTGGAACATGCTGCGCGGTGTCGTTGCCAAGCAGGTCAGTCAGCGCACAGAGCGATCCTTTGCCATCAATGGCGATCTGGATGTGGACCTGTCCATGACGCCGCGTATCCGCATGGAAAGGATCGTGCTCGGTAATGCCTCCTGGGGCAGCCGCCCGGACATGCTCAGCATGGATGCCCTGGAATTTCGCATCCGGCTCTGGCCCCTGCTCAAGGGGGAGGTAATCATTCCCGAACTGAGCATGACCCGGCCTGACATCCTCCTTGAAACCGGACCCCAAGGGCAGAAAAACTGGGTCATGGGCAAGCAGGAGCCGAACAAGCAGTCGTCTCCGCCGACCATCGGCGCGCTGAACATAGACCAGGGCGTGCTCGCCTTCCGTGATCCCGCCAAGGAAATCGACATTCGCCTGCTGGCCGATACCCGTCCGCCCCTGGCCGGGCGGCGCGAGGCCTCCATCGCCGTGCTTGGTGAGGGACATTACAAAGGCGAAGCTTTCAAGCTCGAAGGGCAGGGTGGCTCACTGCTGTCCCTGCGCAATGTCAAAGATCCCTACCCTCTGAAAGTCAGCGCCAGCATTGGCAAGACCCGGGCCGAGGCCACCGGCACCATCACCGATCCTGTCAAACTGGTCGGCATCAATGTCGACATGAAGCTGCAGGGCGATGATCTCGCCAAGCTCTATCCCATCGTCGGCACGCCCCTGCCCAAGACCCCACCCTATCGGCTGGCCGGCCACCTGCGCCGCCAGGGGCCGGTCTGGTCCTTTGCGGATTTCAAGGGTTCCGTGGGAGATAGCGATCTTGCGGGTCAGTTCGCCGTGGATCTCGGCAACGAGCGTCCACTCATGCGCGGCGATCTCGTTTCAAAAAACCTCGATCTCGATGATCTGGCTGGCCTGATCGGCGGCACGCCCAAGACCGGCAAGGGTGAAACGGCCTCTCCCGAGCAGCAGGCCGAAGCCGCCAGGGCAGAGAAAAGCCCGCGGGTGTTGCCGGACAGGCCTTACAAGCTGGACCGCCTGCGCGCTGCCGATGCCGATGTGAAATTTCGCGCTGCCAACATCAAGACCAGGAAAATGCCCTTCGATGACATCAGCACCCACCTGGTCCTCGAGAACGGTGTCCTGACCCTGAAGCCGCTGAATTTCGGCGTGGCGGGCGGCAATGTGGTCTCCAACGTCGTGCTCGATGCCAGCAAGAATCCCATCAAGACCCGGCTGAATGCCACCGTGCGCAGCCTCTATCTCAAGCGCCTGATGCCCACCCTGAATCTTGCCAAGACCAGTACCGGGCGGATCGGCGGCAAGGCGGAGCTGGACATGCGCGGCAATTCCATAGCGGACATGGCCGCCAGCGCGGATGGAAAGCTCGGGTTGGTCATGGGTGGTGGCGGCACCAGCAATCTCTTGCTGTCCCTGGCGCAGATCCATGCCGACAAGGCGATCTACTATTTTCTGGGTGGTGACAAGCGTGCCACCATTCGCTGCGCCGTGGCGGATTTCGATGTCAGGGATGGCGTCATGAAAACCGATACCCTGCTCATTGATACCACCTCCACCAATATCCATGGCCGTGGCACGATTGATCTTGGCAAGGAACGCATGCATCTCACCTTCCTGCCAGAACCCAAACGCTACAGTCTGCTCTCGGGCCGCACACCGCTGTATCTGAGTGGCAGCTTCAAGAAGCCTGATTTCGGCATCGACAAGACAGATGTCGCCGTCAAGACCGGTGCTGCCGTGGCGCTTGGTACCCTGCTGAGTCCGATTGCCGCGCTGTTGCCCCTGGTCGATACCCCGCAGGCCAAGGATCATGACTGCGCGGTGCTCATGGAAAAGGCCGGACAGAAACCCGCCAAGGCCGCGCAGTAAGAGAGGATTGCCCGGCTGCTTTCCCGCCTTGACGCATGCCGCCGCTCCGCATAGGATCAGCGCATGCGAATCTTTTTGAATGGGTCCGAATACCCGCTGGACCATCCCATCACCGTCACCGAACTGCTGCAAAGGCTGGATCTCGCCGGCAGGCGCGTTGCCGTGGAACTGAACCTGGGCATCCTGCCGCGCGGTCGCCATGCCGACACCCGGCTGGCCGACGGTGACCGGATTGAGATCGTGCAGGCCATCGGTGGCGGCTAGGCCTGGCCTTCCATCCATCGGGCGGCCCGCTTCCCCAGCAACACGCAATAAGGAGTTGTCATGTCCCATCACCCTGATCCCCTGCTGATAGCCGGGCGGGAGTACCGCTCCCGCCTTTTGGTGGGCACTGGCAAATACAAGGATCTGGAAGAAACCCGGGCGGCCGTCGAGGCCTCGGGCGCCGAGATCGTCACCGTCGCCCTGCGCCGCACCAATCTTGGCCAGAACCCCGATGAGCCCAACCTGCTGGATGTCATCTCGCCGGACAAATACACCATCCTGCCCAATACCGCCGGCTGCTACACCGCCGAGGATGCCGTGCGCACCTGCCGGCTGGCACGCGAGCTGGGCGACTGGGATCTCGTGAAGCTCGAAGTGATCGGCGACCCGAAAACCCTGTTTCCGGACATGGTGGAGACCTTCAAGGCCGCCGAAGTGCTCATCCGCGAGGGCTTCAAGGTGATGGTCTATGCCACCGACGACCCGGTCGCCTGCAAGCGCTTCGAGGACATGGGCTGCGTCGCGGTCATGCCCCTGGCGGCCCCGATCGGCTCGGGCCTGGGCATCCGCAATCCCTATAATCTGAAACTGATTCTGGAGCAGGCGCAGGTGCCCATCCTGGTGGATGCCGGCGTCGGCACGGCATCCGACGTCGCCATTGCCCTGGAACTCGGCTGTGACGGTGTGCTGCTCAACACTGCCATCGCCGCGGCCAAGGATCCGGTGCTGATGGCAAGCGCCATGCGCCTGGGTGTCGAAGCCGGGCGCGCGGCCTTCCTGGCCGGGCGCATGCCGAAAAAGCTGCATGCCTCCGCCAGCAGTCCTCTGGACGGCACTTTCTTCTAAGACAGCCTCCTGTCGGGCGTGGTCATGGGCCGCGCCTGAGCATTTCCCTTTTCCCGACTTTGGCGGCCTTTACTTGCCTGATGGCCCGGTTTAAGCTGCGCGCTGCCTCCGCCCCTGATTCTTCAGGAACGCCCATGATCAACGCCTTTGAACTCGCCAGTGGCCGCCTGAATCAGGTACATATCGAAAGCCAGGCCGACCTGGCCGCAGTCCGCCCCATCTGGATCGATTTCGTCGATCCGACTCCCGAAGAGCGCGGCTGGGCCGAAGAGCTCTTTGGCCTGGCGCTGCCCGATCCAGAAGACCTGGGAGACATCGAAGCCAGTGCGCGTTTCTTTACCGGCGATCTGGGCGAACTGCACCTGCGTTCCGATTTCATTCTCGATGACGAGCATGATACCCGCAGCATCCAGACTGCCTTCGTGCTGCACAACAGCGTGCTCTTCAGCGTGCATGAGGAAGACCTGCCGGTATTTCGCCTGCTGCGCATGCGCGCGCGCACCCAGCCCGGTTACGTCGAGAATGCCAAGGACGTGCTGCTGGACCTTTATGCCACCGATGCCGAGTACTCGGCCGATGCCCTTGAAGGCGTCTACGCGCAGCTGGAGCAGGTCAGCCAGAAGGTACTCAACACCCATGTGACCGACGAAGTGGCGGCCGAGGTGCTGGCCAGCATCGCTCGCGAGGAAGATCTCAATGGCCGCATCCGGCGCAACGCCCTGGATACTCGCCGCGCGGTGTCCTTTCTGATGCGCGAGCGGCTGCTCAACACCGAGCAGTTCGAGGAAGCGCGCCAGATCCTGCGTGATATCGAGTCGCTGGACGGCCACACCTCCTTTCTCTTTGACAAGATCAACTTCCTCATGGATGCCACGGTCGGCTTCATCAACATCAACCAGAACAAGATCATCAAGATCTTCTCGGTGGCCTCCGTGGCGCTGCTGCCGCCCACCCTGATCGCCTCCATCTACGGCATGAATTTCGAGCACATGCCAGAACTCGGCTGGTCCTTCGGCTATCCCTTCTCCCTGCTACTCATGGTGCTGTCCGTGACCGCGCCCTTCCTGTACTTCCGGCACAAGGGCTGGTTGCGTTGAACCACTGGTTTCCCTGAAAGCATCAGCCTTCATGGTACTTTGGGCGGTTTTCCGCCTCGCACCCATCCACTAATCTCATCACGTTGATAATATGATTGTGGCCTGCATGGAATGCTGGCCGGTCCAGGCCTTCCGCATTGCATTGCTCCGACCCGACACTGCGGTCC
Source organism: Thermithiobacillus plumbiphilus (assembly GCF_038070005.1). Lineage (NCBI taxonomy): Bacteria > Pseudomonadati > Pseudomonadota > Acidithiobacillia > Acidithiobacillales > Thermithiobacillaceae > Thermithiobacillus > Thermithiobacillus plumbiphilus. The sequence goes on from NZ_JBBPCO010000008.1 coordinate 116,355, forward strand.
GAAGCATGGGGATTTGATCTTAGAGATAGCGGGCTGAACCTGCACGGTTCAGATGAACCCGCACCAGAGGAGACTGTGGATGCAAAGCGTCAGAAAGGCCGTTTTCCCCGTCGGGGGCATGGGTACGCGTTTTCTGCCTGCCACCAAGGCCAGCCCCAAGGAAATGATGCCGGTGGTGGACAAGCCGCTGATTCAATATGCGGTGGAAGAAGCCATCGCCGCCGGCTGCGACCAGATCATCTTCATTACCGGGCGCAGCAAGTCGGCCATTACCGACCACTTCGACGTGTCCTATGAGCTGGAGCGGGAACTGCAAGAGCGTGGCAAGAAAGCGCTGCTGGAGGTCGTGCGCAGCATCATGCCCGCGCATGTCTCGGCGGTATTCGTGCGCCAGCCTCGCCCGCGCGGTCTAGGGGATGCCATCCGCTATGCCAGGAGCATCGTCGGCGACGAGCCCTTCGCGGTACTAGTGGCCAGCAATCTCATGCTGTCCCGCCAACCGGTGCTGGCACAGATGATGGAGCGCTTCGAGCGCTATAACACACCCATCCTGGGGGTGCAGGAAATCTCTCCGGCCGTTACCACCCAGTACGGCGTGGTGGAAGGCCGCCTGTGCGACGAAAATCTGTATCAGCTTTCCGGCATCGTCGAAAAGCCCACGGCCGGTGCAGCGCCCTCCAATCTCGCGGTCATGGGCCGTTACATCCTGACGCCTGAGATCTTCAAGCATCTCGAAGAGCTGCCGCGTGGCGTGGAAGGGGAGATCCAGTTGACCGACGCCATCGCCCGCCTGCTACAGGAACAGCAAGTGCTGGCCTACCGTTTTGAGGGCAAGCGTTTCGATTGCGACTACAAGCTGGGTTATCTGCGCGCCACGGTGGAATTTGCCATGCGGCACCAGGACATGGGCGCGGGTTTCAATGCCTATCTGCGCCAGCTCTGTGCCGAGGGGCGCCTGCCCCGGCAGATGGATCGCGTCGCTCATTTCCCGGCAGACGAGGAGGAGGGCGAGGACTGAGCCTCGCCCTCAATAACTGGAGAGCCCCACTTCCAGCTCTTCCACCCCCTCACCGCGCAGGCGAAAGCCGCGCATCTCCAGCACGCCCTTCGTATTGAGCGAAATGATCAGGTAGTAGGCATCCGGGTAGGCGCTTTCGGCAAGATCCGTGGCGCTTGGATAGGCTGCGGCGCCCGGATGGGAATGATAGATGGCAAAGAGCGTCTCGCCGGCCTCGCGCATGGCCTTGAATGCCGCGATCTGGCCGGCCTCATCCATGACAAAGCGTTGCGGGTCGTGCAGCCCGTTGGGAACCGGATACACGGTACTGGCCTCGCCTTCGCGCGCGCCGATGAGACCACAGATTTCCTCGCCGGCATTGCGCTGTGCCTGCATGAGCAGCTCATTGATGAGCGGACGCGGTAGTTTGATCATGAGCTCTGTGCCCCCTGCTGCGCGTGCCTTTCGCCGCAGACCGCGCAATCCGGATCGCGAGGCAGGCGCAGGCGTCGCCAGTCCTGATGCAGACCATCCACCAGCAGCATCTGGCCGCTCAGGGCCGAGGGCAGTCCAGCCAGCAACTTGAGCGCTTCCAGGGCCTGTAGGCTGCCCAGGATGCCCACCATCGGTCCCAGCACACCGCTGCGCGAACAGGTGTCGCCGCTGTCCTCGCTGCTGGCCGGGGGATAAAGACAGGCATAGCAGGGACATTCCGGATCACGTGGATCGAAGGTATAGATCTGGCCCTCGAAGCGGATCGCCGCGGCGCTGATCAGGGGCTTGCCGGCAACCCGGCAGGCGGCATTGATGGCAAAGCGGGCAGTGAAATTGTCCGTGCAATCCAGCACCAGATCCACGCCTTTCACCCATTCGGCGAGCCGGCTGGCATCCGCATGGATTGGTAACACCTGCACATGCACACTGGAATTCAAGGCGTACAGACGCACTGCTGCGGATTCGGCCTTGTTCATGCCGACATGCGCCTCATCATGCACGATCTGACGTTGCAGGTTGCTCCAGTCCACGCTGTCGCCATCGGCCAGCCAGAGTTCACCCACCCCGGCGGCCGCCAGGTATTGCGCTACCGGCGAGCCCAGGCCACCGAGACCCAGGATCAAGACCCGGCTGGCCAGCAAACGTTGCTGCCCGGCGACATCGATCCCCGGCAGCAGGATCTGGCGGCTGTAACGCAGCAGCGCCTGGTCTTCCAGCTCAGAAGGCGCCATAGGGCGTCTCGATACTGTTTTCCGTCAGGGGCATGCCCATTGCCGGCTCGAAAGTCCCGCGCCCCACCTGCAGACGGGCATGATAGCGTTCGCGGATGTCATCGAGCATCCACAGGATTTCGCTGGGGTGGGCGCAGCATCCGTTTTTCTGCAGGTGGCGCAGATAAAGGCAATCCCGGTCGATGCGCATCAGCAGGGGCTTGGGCAGATCGAGCGGCAGCACGAAGCCGTGCACCACCCATTCAACCGGGGTTGGGGGCGAGCCCGGTGCGATACGCGTATCGATGCGGAAGTGACCACCGCCGCCGGGCTGCTTCAGGAGCTCCTCGAACCAGCCGGTTGGGAAGCCATCGTGAACCAGCAGGGTACGATTGGCGAAGCGCTCGAAAAAGCGCCGCTGATGCTGGATGGGATCCAGCGGGGTCTGGGCTGAATGCGTGTTCATGCGATCATTTTCTGGACATGTTCGCAGGTCGTCAACCGACTGGCGGCTGACTGTCGCCGCGTTTGATGGCTTCGGCCTTCTCGTCCACGCCTTCCAGCCATTCCCGCCAGATCGCCAGCAGGATGGCGAGAATCACCGGGCCGATGAAAAGCCCAACAAGTCCAAAGGCCGCCAGGCCACCGAGCACCCCGAACATCACCAGCAGGAAGGAGATCTTGGTGGCGCTGCTGATGACCAGGGGCCGGATGAGGTTGTCCACCCAACTGACCACAAGCGTACCCCAGAGTGCCAGGCCGATGGCTTCCAGGGTATGGCCCTGGATCAGCAACCAGAGCGCCACGCCACCCCAGACGAAGGGGGTGGCAAAGGGCACCAGGGCCAGCAGGATGGTGACGATGGTCAGCAGTACCGGCGCCGGCACGCCCGCCACCCAGTAGCCAAGCCCCGCCAGCAGGCCCTGGGCGATGGCCGTCAGCAGGATGCCGTAGACCACGGCGCGTACCGTGTCGCCAATGGCCTGCAGGTAATCCGAGGCGCGGTCCCCGACCAGGCTGATGGCCACCAGTCGCGCCTGGCGCAGGATCTCCTCGCCATGGCGATACAGGAAGAATGCGGTGAAAACGGTCAGTGCGGCTTTGAAGGTGCTGCGCCCGAGTCCACCAAGAATGGTGGTGAAATACTTCGAGCCCTGCCCTAGCCAGCCGAGGATCTGCTGGCGAAAGGCCGGCGTGCTGGCCAGCAGTTGATCCCATTGACGCTGGATCAGGTCCCCGATCCAGGGCAGGTTGGTGATGACGGTGGGCAGGCGATGATTGCCGGTCTCGACATAGGCATTGATTTGTTCAAGGAGGGTAGGGGCCTCGCGGGCGAAGGACACCACGATCCACAGTGCCGGCAGAATGAAGAGCAGTGCCAGCAGCAGGGTCATCAGCAGCGAGGCCAGGCCTGCCCGGCCATTGAGCAGACGGCGCAGTACCTGGTACAGGGGCCAGGTGATGTAAACCAGAATGGCCGCCCAGGTCAGTGGCCTGAAAAAGGGGTTGAGGACCACGTAGGCCAGCTGCATCACCCCGACAAAGGCCAGGGCCAGGGCAATGATGCGCCCCAGATCGCTTGTATCCAGATCGCCGAGACGCATCTTGATCTCCGGGTCAGGCTTGCGCGGCGCGGGCGACAGCCCCGGCAACCATATCGAGCAGGCGTGGGTCGAGCGGCTTGGGAATGAAATAGTCGGGTCCGAACGCCAGCGCATCCAGACCATAGGCCTGCAGCACGCTGGCCGGGACCGGCTCATGGGCCAGCGCCGCCAGGGCCTGAGAGGCTGCAATCAGCATCTGGTCGCTGATTACCCTGGCGCGGGCATCGAGCGCGCCCCGGAAGATGAACGGGAAACCCAGCACATTGTTGACCTGATTGGGGAAATCGGAGCGGCCAGTGGCCATGATCACGTCCGGGCGCAGGGTTTTCGCGGTGGCAGGCAGGATCTCCGGGTCGGGGTTGGCCAGCGCGAACACGATCGGGTTTACCGCCATCTGCGCGAGCAGCTCGGGGGGCAGGGCATTGGCCGCCGACACACCGATGAAGACATCCGCCCCCGGCAGGACCTCGGCCAGGCTGCGGGCCTCGGTTTCCACCGCATATGGGCGGTTGTAGTCGTTGAGATCCGGACGGCCGGCGTAGAGGACACCATCCTTGTCCACGAGGGTGATTTGCTGCGCGCCGAGCAGTTTCAAAAGCCGCATGCTGGCCAGCCCGGCGGCACCCGCGCCGAGACAGACGATGCGGGCTTCGGCCATCGACTTGCCGGCAAGCTTCAGGGCGTTCTGCAGGGCGGCGGAGATGATCACCGCCGTGCCATGCTGGTCGTCGTGGAAAACCGGGATGTCCAGCCGGGCCTTGAGGGTCTGTTCGATGTAAAAGCAGTCGGGTGCGGCGATATCTTCGAGATTGATGCCGCCGAAAGTCGGGGCGATGGCCGCCACCACCTCGATGAAGTGCTCGGCGTCCCGCGCGTTCACCTCGATGTCAAAGACATCGATGCCGGCGAAGTGCTTGAACAGTACGGCCTTGCCTTCCATCACCGGCTTGCCCGCCAGCGGCCCGACATTGCCCAGGCCAAGGACTGCCGTGCCGTTGCTGATCACCGCCACCAGGTTGCCCTTGCCGGTGTATTGGTAGGCGGCCGCGGGGTCGGCGGCAATGGCGCGTACCGGTTCCGCCACGCCCGGCGTGTAGGCCAGAGCGAGATCCCGCTGGCTTTCCAGGGGCTTGCTTGATTCCACCGAGAGCTTGCCGGGACGGGGTTCAGCGTGGTAGCGCAGGGCGGCGCGGGCGAGATCTTCTGACATGAGGTTTCCTGTAAGTGAGTGGCTAGACCAGAATATGATAAGCCGGCACGTTCTGCGCGGCCAGCCAGCGTTCCGCGCCGTCCACCTGTACCGGACGCAGGCAGAGCACGAGAATCACCGCGCCATCGGCCATTTCCGACTGGGCCAGAAAGAGATCGCGCTTGGGCAGCCCGAAATCCCGCAGCTCCACCTGCCGGCTGCTGCGGAAGATGCGCCAGTAGAAATGGGCAAACCAGCCCCAGACAGCGCCACTGACCAGCATGCCGGGCAGCCAGATCCAGTGGGAGCCGAGCAGGATCCCGGCCAGGCCAATCGGGGCAAAAAGCATCATGCCGGCCAGGGTCCAGCGCAGAGATGACCCAGGCCGGGGATGGGTGCGGCCCCATTTGGCGGCATCGAAATCAGCCGGCAGTTCGCCGCTGAGAATATGCACCTGTCGCGGCGACAGCCCCTCTGGCAGGGGCTGCGTCAGCAGTGTTTGCAGTTCGCGGACGTTGTTCAGCCGGCCCAGCAGGAGATGAGTCTCATCGGGTTCGCGCATGGGCTTCGTGCATCAACTGAAAAAGGCGCCCTCGGGGCGCCTTTGCCTGGCCACAGCCAGCTTATTTCATGCCGTACTTCTGGCGGAACTTGTCCACCCGGCCACCGGTATCCAGGGTTTTCTGCTTGCCGGTGTAGAAGGGATGGCACTGCGAGCAGACGTCCAGATGGATTTCCTTGCCCGTCGTGGAACGCGTGGTGAACTCGCTGCCGCAACTGCACTTGACAGTGACTTCCGAGTACTTGGGGTGAATGCCTTCTTTCATGGTGAAATCCTTGTGACGCCTGAATGCGAAATGGCGAAATTATAGATCAGGGCTACCCGCGCGTCCAGATGCAGCGCGCGGGTCAGCACTAGCGGTTCATCGAATCAAAGAACTCGGCGTTGTTCTTGGTGGCCCGCAGCTTGTCGAGCAGGAACTCCATCGATTCCACTGAATCCATGGGCGCCAGCAGCTTGCGCAGGATCCACATCTTCGACAGGATGTCCGCAGGCACCAGCAACTCCTCGCGGCGGGTGCCGGACTTGTTGATGTTGATGGCGGGATAGATGCGCTTCTCGGCCAGCTTGCGGTCGGAGTGCACTTCCATGTTGCCCGTGCCCTTGAACTCCTCGAAGATCACTTCATCCATCTTCGAGCCGGTATCGACCAGCGCCGTGGCCAGAATGGTCAGCGAGCCGCCTTCCTCGATATTGCGCGCGGCGCCGAAAAAGCGCTTGGGCTTTTGCAGGGCATTGGCGTCCACGCCACCGGTGAGCACCTTGCCGGAGCTGGGCACCACGGTGTTGTAGGCGCGCGCCAGGCGGGTGATGGAGTCGAGCAGGATGACGACGTCATGCTTGTGCTCGACCAGGCGCTTGGCCTTTTCCAGCACCATTTCGGCGACCTGCACGTGACGGGTGGCGGGTTCGTCGAAGGTGGAGGAGACTACTTCGCCTTTCACCGAGCGCTGCATTTCCGTGACTTCCTCGGGCCGCTCGTCGATGAGCAGCACGATCAGGTAACACTCGGGATGGTTGGCCGAGATGGCATGCGCCATCTGCTGCAGCATCACGGTCTTGCCGGTCTTGGGCGGCGCCACGATCAGGCCGCGCTGTCCCTTGCCCACCGGCGAGACGAGATCCACCACGCGCGGGGTGATTTCGTCAAAGCTCTGGACATCGGATTCCAGCTTCAGACGCTCGTTGGGGAACAGCGGCGTGAGATTGTCGAAGTGGACCTTGTGCTTGGCGTTTTCCGGCGGCTCGAAGTTGATGCTCTCGACCTTCAGCAGGGCGAAGTAGCGCTCGCCTTCCTTGGGCGGGCGGATCTGTCCGGCCACCGTGTCGCCGGTATGCAGATTGAAGCGCCTGACCTGTGAGGGGGAGACATAGATGTCATCCGGCCCGGCCATGTAGGAGCTGTCGGCGGCACGCAGAAAGCCGAAGCCGTCCTGGAGGATTTCCAGCACGCCTTCGCCGTAGATGTTCTCGCCCTTTTTGGCATGGTTTTTCAGGATGTTGAAGATCAGGTCCTGTTTCTTCAGGCGGCTGACGCCGTCGAGGTCCATGTCCTGGGCGATGTGGGCCAGTTCCGAGGCGGATTTTTGTTTCAGTTCGGTAAGATTCATGGGTTCAGGGAATTAGGGGGTTGATTTCTCGCAGGGTTTGGATTGGCGCAGGCCGGGAATGGCAACAAACCGCCAGCTTTGCGCAGACACAGCAGTTGCACGTGTTGTTCAGACAGCAAATCGCACTTGTTTCTTTGAAGGGAAAACTGCGGAACTGCGAACGGTGTATGGAAGTGAGGCCACGATAACACGTCCAGGAAAAAAGCGCCAGTCCCCCGGAAGCTGGATCCGGGGGAGCGGTTTCTCTCAGACGTTGGCGTCCAGGAAGGCGGTCAGCTGGGATTTGCTCAGCGCGCCCACCTTGGTGGCTTCGACGGCGCCATTCTTGAAGAGCATCAGGGTCGGGATGCCGCGGATGCCATACTTGGGCGGCGTGCCGGGATTCTCGTCGATGTTGAGCTTGGCGACCTGGACGCGGTCGCCGTAGTCACGGGCCACTTCCTCGAGGATCGGCGCGATCATCTTGCAGGGTCCGCACCATTCCGCCCAGAAATCCACCAGCACGGGCTTGTCGGACTTGAGGACCGCACTCTCGAAAGCATCATCGGTCAGGTAAACAATGGCTTCGCTCATGGGGGCAGCGTCTCCTAATATGAGTTGTGATGTGGGAAAGCGCCCCGCAGGGCATTTTATTAAAATAATATCCCAGATGCCCGACGATCTTGCAAGCAGGCCGTCAGTCCAGGGTGTGCCGCATGACGGGACAGAGCAAGCGGAAGCGGCTGCCCTGTCCGGGCTCGCTCTCGACTTGCAGGCTGGCCTGCATGGACTCGGCCAGCCGGCGCGCCAGGATCAGTCCGAGGCCTTCGATTTGCTGCCCGCTCGCTACGGGATCGAACAGGGCGGCGGCTTGCCCGGCGCTCATGCCACTACCGGTGTCGCGGACTTCCACCCAGGCCTGGTCCATTTCATCGCGCAGCGAAACCTGTATATGGCCGCCGACACCAATGAACTTCACGGCATTGGACAGCAGCTGGCTGAGGATCTTGCGGCAGAATCCGGGATCCACCCAGGCGTGCAGTCCCGGCCTGCCTGGCTGGATGTCGATATAGGCGCCGCGCTCCTGGGCCTGCCCGGCAAAGGCCTGGACCATTTCCTGAACCAGGGGTGCAAGCGCCACCTGCTCCGGCCTGGGTTGGAGCAGATCACTGGCCAGCAGTGACAGATCAAGCAGATTGTCGAGGCGTTGCCCCAGGCGCTCGGCGCTATGCCGGATGCGTTCGAGCATCTGGCGCTGACGCAATGAGAGCTGGGGGCCGGCCTCGCTGGCGAGCAGGCCGCTGAAACTGGCGATGAACTGCAGTGGGGTGCGTAGCTCATGAGTCAGGGGCGCGAGCAGGGAATCCGTTGCCGGGTTCCCCGGCTGAGTTTCGCGGCGCAGACGGGCGTCGGTCCGGTGCAGTTCTTCCTCCTGGATGCGCAGCAGCGCATCGAAACGCTGGCGCTGGGCGAGCAAGTCTGTCGCGTCCTGAAACACGAGGATGCTGCCCCGGTATGTGCCAGTCTCGTCATGCAGCGGCGTGGCGGTCACGAGCAACGCGCCTTCCTCGCCGTTGGTCCAGCGTAGCTGGTAGATCTCTCCCTGACGGCGGCAGGCAAAATACGGGTATAGCGTACTGGCGTCCAGGATCTCGCCGCGTTCATCGCGTATTTCGGCAATCAGGCTGTGCGGCGCCTGATCCGGATGCTCCATATGCAAGAGGCGCTGGCCGGCGCGGTTGAGGCGCTCAAGCTGACCGGCGCTGTCGAGGATAAGAACGCCAAGATCCAGAATGTCGAGCAGGTCGCTCAGGCGCTGATGTTCCAGTTCCAGCGCGTTCTTGCTCTGTTGCAAGGCCGCAAGGGTGGTGGCCAGGTCGCGCTGGGCTTGGCGGTTCTCCTGGCGCAGGCTGGCTTTTTCCAGGGCATGCTGCAAGGCCGCGATCAGGTCCCGCCGGCCCACGGGTTTGATGAGATAATCGTTGGCGCCCTGCTTGAGCGCGCGCGCGGCGATGCTTTCCGAACCATGCGCGGTCATGACGATGACGGGCAGGGCAGGGTTCGTGGCGTGGATTTCGAGCAACAGGTCGAGGCCGTCACGATCGGGCAGGCGCAGGTCCAGGAGCACGGCGTCGAACTTGCCTTCCTGCAATGCCGCGAGGGCGGTGCCAGCGTTTTCCACCAGCCTGGATTCGAATCCCTCCACCTCCAGGCGGCGCTCGATCAGTTCGAGATTGCTGAGGTCGTCGTCTACCACCAGAATGCGATGCGGTCGGTCCAGGGGCAGGGGTTCGCCAAGTGCCGCGTGCACCCGCCGCTGCAGCTCGGTCTGCTTGAAGGGCTTGAACAGTACGCCGGGCACGGGCAACTCTGTCTGGGACGCCCCGCCCTGGGCCTGGATCTCGGCAAAATCGTAATAGGACGTCATCCACAGCACGGGAATGCCGGCCAGTTGTTCATCCTTGCGCAAGGCGCTGGTGAGCTGGAAGCCGTCGATGCCGGGCAGACGCAGGTCGGTGATGATCAGATCGGGCGGCTGTTGGCGCGCCAGCGCCAGGGCGTCCTGGGCATTGTCCGTGCTCCTGACCGCAAAGCCTGCCGCCTGTAGATGATCCCGCAGGCGGTTGACACTGTCAGGATCGTCATCGATGACCAATATCTGGTGGGAGTCTGTCATGCTCATCGCTGCCGGTAGGGGATATTGAGGGTGAAAGTGGAGCCCTGGTCGACCTCGCTTTCCACCAGCAGTTCGCCTTCGTGCATCCCGGCGATGCGCTGGCTGATGGCGAGACCCAGGCCGGTGCCCTGCTGGCGTCCCTTGCGTATGGTGTCCACCTGCCGGAATTCCTCGAACAGGGTGGGCAGGGCCTCGGTGGGGATGCCGATGCCGTTGTCCTCGACCTCGATCCGCAGCCTGTCCTCGTCCTTTGCGCAGCGGATCACGATGCGGCCTTCCTCGGGCGTGAACTTGTGGGCGTTGCTGACCAGGTTCACGATCACCTGATAGAGCTTGGCCTGATCGGCCTCCACCGGCGGCAGGCCGGCGGCGCCTTCCACCAGCAGGGTCTGGCGCTTGCGCTGGAGCAGGGGCTGGAAGGTATTTTGCACGTCCTGCAGCAGATCCTCCAGGGAAAACACGCTCAGGGTCAGGGTGCTCTTGCCGGACTGCAGCTTGGCCAGATCGAGGATGTCATTGATCAGGTTCAGGAGATGCCGTCCGGCATGGAGGATATTGCCGACATAGCGCGCCTGCTTGGGGTTGAGTTCGCCGGCCAGACCATCGAGGCCATCCTCGGCAAAGCCGATGATGGCGTTCAAGGGGGTGCGCAGTTCATGGCTCATGTTGGCGAAGAACTGCGATTTGAGCCGGTCCATGTCACGTAGCTGATGATTGGCGAGATCAAGCTCGACGATGGTCTTTTCCAGTTCGTACTTGGCGTCCTCGGCCTCCTTGGCGGTTTCCTCCAGCAGGCGATAGGCATCGGCATAGGCGATGCCATAGGCGATCATCATCTCCAGCAGCATGGAAAAGGAGGACAGCACCTCCTGCAGGCGCTGCTCCGGCGATAGTTCGGGCGGCAGCTTCTCCAGGGCCTCCAGATGCAGGCCCACCAGTTCGTCGGGGCTGACCTGCTCGCTTTGCAGGGTCTTGCCCAGCTCGTAGGCGTGTAGCAGGTCGATCTCGCGTCTCTCGGTAAGAAAACGCTGCAGCATCTGGTCGTAGGCCAGCCTGATATCGCTCATGGCGTCTCCCGGAGAATCAGCAGGAGCTGGTCGTCGTGATGCCGGCCATGGGCATGGACGAGCTGGCTGGCCAGGAGCTGAAGATCCCGCTCGCGGGACCGGGCGCTCAGATCGAAGCGATCGGAAATGCCATCGGAATGCATCACCAGCAGGTCGCCGGGCTCGAACGGAAAGGTTTCGCAGCGGATCTTGCGCAGGTTATGTCCGGCGATGCCGTTGATCGATACCGGATGATAGTTGCGCTGGGCGCCGATGATGCGGGTCTCGATGTTGCCGATGCCGGCATGCACCAGTCGGTGCTGCTGGCGATCGATGCGGGAGACGGCGATCACCGCGCCGCGAGTATGGCGCAGGGCCTCGTGGCAGCATGTCAGCAGGGTGTCGAGCGGGCAGTTTTCATTGGCCCGGATGCAGGCCAGAGCGGCCTGGGCGGCCTCGTGCGCGTCCTTGCCGTGCCCCAGTCCATCGATGACCGCCACCAGTACCTGGTCGGGGCTTTCCAGCACCAGGCAGGCATCCCCGCTGGTGCTTTCGCCCTGCACGGGCTGCTGCACCACGGCATGATCTATCTGGCCCATTTTTCCACCCTGATCTGTGTGCCTTCGCCGGGCCGACTCTGAATCTCGAAGTGATCGGCAAACTCGCGGATGGCGCTCAGGCCGTCTCCATGCGAGCCGGCGGTGGAAAAGTTGGCGCGCAGGGCCTGTGCGATATCGGTAATGCCAGGGCCCCGGTCCCGCGCCTCGATGCGCAGCCCGCGTCTGTCGCCATCCGGGATGAGCTCCAGGCACATTTCGCCCCCGCCGCCATGCCTGATGATATTGCTGGCAAGTTCCGCGGCAATGATCTCGATGCGCGCCAGATCATTGCCGCTGAAGGCGCAGCGGGCGGCGAAGCGCCGCGTTTCCTGCCGCGCCCAGAGTACGTCTTCAGGACGTTTCAGCGGCAGGGTGCAGGCCGGATTCAAAGCCATTTCCGGATGGTGATGTGCACGCCTTCACCCGGCGCACTGCGGATCTCGAATTCATCCATCAGCCGCTTAGTGCCTGGCAGGCCCGCGCCCAGGCCCTTGCCCGAGGAATAGCCCTGGCCCATGGCGCGGTCGAGGTCCTCGATGCCCGGGCCCTGGTCATCGAACTGTACCTCGATGCCTTTGCGGGGGCCGTCCTGCACCTCGCGCAGCAGCACACTGCCGCGCCCATGGGCATAGACGACGATATTGCGGGCGAGCTCTGAAATGGCGGTGGTGATGCGCGCCTGATCCACGGCCTTGAAGCCCAGCTTCTGCGCCATCTGGCGGCCTTCCTGCCGGGCGGTGATGACATCGGTCTCCACCTGAATGGGAATGTGCTTGCCTGGCAGGCTAGTCGTCATCCGCGGCATCCTCTGCGTCATCGTCTTCCACGATCAGCTCATGCAGCAGCGCGATGCCTTTCTCCAGGTTGCGGGCGGTAGGAACATTGCTCAGTTGCAGGCCAAGATCCATCAGGATCAGGGCAATGGCCGGCGTCATGCCGACCACCACCGTCAGGGCGCCCATCAGGCCGGCCATGGCGGCGATGTCATTGAGCACCCGCGCCATGAAGGAGTCCACGAACTCCAGCGCGCTGATGTCGAGGATCAGGCCCGCCGCGCCGGTTTTCTCGATGCGCTCCAGGATATCGCTTTGCAGTTCCAGCACTGACTGGTCATGGAGGTCGCCCTGGATGGGAACGATCAGGTGCTGCCCGATCTGCAGAATGGGGATGTTGCTGGCCATCTCACTGGCTCCCCTTGGCCGGGCGTACCGTAAGCTTCAGCTCCCGGAAGGCCTGTTTGAGCCCGGCGCGCAGGCTGGCCTTGGTGTTGAGCTGGCCAAGGTCGACGCCGAGCTGCACCAGGGTCTGGGCGATGGCCGGATTGATGCCGGTGATGATGGATCGGGTGCCGAGCAGGCGCACGGATTCCACGGTGCGCATCAGGCGGTTGGCGACCTGGGTATCGACGATGGGCACGCCGGTGATGTCCATGATGACGATATCGGCCTGATACTGGATCACCGATTCCAGCAGCTTTTCCATGATCTCCTTGGCGCGGATGGAGTCGATCGTGCCCACCAGCGGCAGGGCAACAATGCCTTCCCAGACCTGGATCACCGGGGTGGACAGTTCGGCCAGGGCCTGGCCCTGGCTCTTGATGATGCGCTCGCGGGCCAGTGAGAAGCTCTCGAAGCTGAAAAGACCCACCTGGTCGATGAGATTGTTGATTTCCCAGGAAGCCCCCGCCAGATGCTTGCTGTCCAGGTCGTCCTGATAAAACGGGAAAAGCACCTGCTTGAGCGAGAAGATGTAGCTGGCGGTCTCCGAGGGGCTGACGCCACGCTCGGCAAAGTCCGTGGCCAGGTGCTGGACGAACTCGCGCAGGCCGGCAAAGCCATCCCGCTGCAGGTCTGGCGCGCCCGCCTGTTCAAGTCCCTGCTGCAGCTTCTGCAGGAACTGGCTGCACATGCGCTGCAGTTCGTCGCGGCTCATGAGCTGGTTGATGCGGGTGCTGGTATCGGTGGTGGCCTGCAGCCAATTGCCAAGAATCCGGTCCTGGTGGTCGCGGAGCAGGTTGTGGTGTTTTTTCATGTGTCTTTATCCTGAGCGGGAAGCCGGTAGCTGTCAGATTCATGTTGTTTGCTGTGGAGCGCTGCCAAGGATTCTACCTGCCCCTTTACGCATGGCAAGGGACCTGGAGCCCCTTGGGCTGGCAAGCGGGAGAGGCCGGAGTGTATCATGTAGCCTAATTTTCAGGAACGCTGGTGGCCATGCCTACACCCAATTCTGCCTTTGATGAGCTCGAAATCTATCGTACTTCCTTCGAGCACGCGGGGGTGGCCATGGTGCATATGGCGCCGGATCACCGGGTCTTGCGCGTCAACCGGGCCATGTGCCAGCTCCTGGGCTATACCGAAGCGGAGCTCCGGCAGCTTACCTTCCCCGCCATCACCCATCCCGATGATCTGGCCTTGGATATCAGGCTGATCGATCAGCTCATGGCCGGCGACATGGACGTGCTGCACCGCGAAAAGCGCTATCTGCACAAGGATGGACACACAGTCTGGGCCCGGCTGACCATGACGGTGGTGCGCGATGCCACCGGCCAGCCCCTGTTTCGGGTGGGTGTCATCGAGGATATCCGCGAGCGCAAGGCCCTGGAGCGGGCCCGTGCCGAGAGCGAGTCGCTGTTTGCCATCCTCTTCAACCAGGCGGCGGTCGGCATGGTTCACAAGAGCCTGGATCAGCGCTTCATGGCGGTCAATGATTTCTTCTGCGAAATGCTTGGTTACAGCCGCGAGGAACTGCTGGGACGCAGGTTCAGCGACATCACGTCTGCCGAAGACGTGGCTACGGAAGAAGAATTGATCAGATGCGTGCTGGCGGGAGAAAGCACCAATTACGCCTTGGAGAAGCGCTATGTCCACAAGCAGGGTCACGTGATCTGGGTCTATCTCAGTGGCTCGCTGTACCGCGACGCCCAGGGCGAACCACGCTTTTACATTGTGACTGCCCAGGACATCACGGCTCGCAAGCGGGCCCAGGAAGCCCTGCAGAATGCTTCCCGCCTGCACCGGACCATCCTCGAAAATGCCTCCATCCCCATCTTTGCAACTGACTGGGAAGGCATCCTGACCCTGGTCAACCGCGCCGTGAGCGAGGTCAGCGGCTATGCTGCCCATGAGCTGATCGGCCGGCCCTTTTTCATGCTCTTTCCGGAATCGGACATCCCGGCCGCCAACACTGCCCTGATGGATATGGCCATGTACGGCAGAGCAGTAGCGAATCTGGAGACCCGCTGGCGGCGCAAGGACGGCGCGCTGCGCACGGTGCGCTTCAGTGCCACGCCGCTGCTCGAGGATGGCCGGCTCGTCAGCGCCGTGGGGGCGGTGGAGGACATCACCGAGTTTCGCCGTGCCGAGGCCGCCATCCGTGAGCTCAACGAGACTTTGGAACAGCGCGTGGCCGAGCGCACCGCCGAGCTGCAGGCCACCAATCAGGAGCTGGAATCCTTCTGTTATTCGGTGTCGCACGATCTGCGCGCGCCGCTGCGTGCCATCCATGGCTTCGCGCACATCCTGCGCGAGGAGCTGGGCGAGCGCCTGGCGGGGCAGGAGAGCGCCTATCTCGAACGCGTCGAGCGCGCCAGCGTGCGCATGGGCCAGCTCATCGACGACCTGCTGGACCTGTCACGCCTGACCCGCGCCGAGATGCTCAAGCGCCCGGTGGACCTTGGCAAGCTGGCGGATGTGGTCATGGCCGTCATGGTGGAGCGTGATCCGCAGCGGCAGGTGCGTTTCGTGCAGCTGGGCGACTGCCGGGCCTGGGGCGATTCGCAGCTCCTGAAAGTGGTGCTGGAGCATCTGCTCGGCAACGCCTGGAAATTCACCGCCCATCGACCGGATGCCTGTATCGAGTTTGGCTGCTTCGAGCAGGAGGGAGAGCCGGCCTTCTACGTGCGCGACAACGGCGTGGGCTTTGACATGGCCTACGTCAACAAGCTGTTCCTGCCCTTTCAGCGCCTGCATGGCATCGATGAATTCGAGGGCACCGGCATCGGGCTCGCTACCGTCAGCCGGATCATCGCGCGCCACGGTGGGCGGGTCTGGGCCGAGGGCCAGGTGGGAGAAGGCGCGACTTTCTGGTTCACGCTGACGCGCCCGGTCCCGACGGATCAGCCGGTCGTGATGGTTTCGGGCTAGCCGGCTCGTCCTGCCTGGGCTTGACCCTGTATCAGGCAGGCTCTGGTCGCGCCATCAGGCCAGATCCTGAGCCCTTGCTTCGCTGATATGACCCAGTCCATCCCTTTTCAAGAGCTTGAGCAGTTCGCGCTTGATCCGATGCGCGACTTCCGGGCCCTCGTAGATGAAACCCGTATAAAGCTGCACCAGGCTGGCGCCGGCGCGGATCTTGTCATAGGCGTCCTGACCATTGGCGATGCCGCCAACGCCGATGATCGGCACCTGGCCTTGGGTCGCCCGGGCCAGCCGCCGAATCATCTCGGTGCTGCGCTGGCGCAGCGGCTGACCGCTCAGGCCGCCGGCCTCGTCCAGGGCCTGGCTGAGGCCCTCGCGGCTCAGGGTGGTGTTGGTGGCGATCAGGCCATCGATCAGCCTGCCGCTGCCGTCCGCGAGCGTGCTCAGTGCCAGTTCGCCGATGGCATCGACGTCCTCTGACGCCAGATCCGGCGCGATCTTCAGCAGTACCGGCAGGGGTGGGCGCGCATGCGTTGCCGCCAGGCGCTGATTGGCCGCCTGCACCGCCTGCATCAATCCCTTCAGATAATCCGCACCCTGCAGCAATCTCAGTCCCGGCGTATTGGGCGAACTGACGTTCACCACTGCGTAATCCCCATACGCAAACAGCGTTTCCAGGGCGCTGACGTAATCGCTGGCGGCCTCTTCCAGCGGGGTATCCTTGTTCTTGCCAAGATTCAGGCCGACGGGCACTTGCTGATCGCGCAGGCGCGCCAGCCGGCGGGCCACGGCAGGGGCGCCCTCGCTTGGGAAGCCCAGGCGGTTGATGATGGCGCGATCGGCTTCCAGACGAAACAGGCGCGGCGCGGGATTGCCGGGCTGCGGCCGGGGCGTGACCGTGCCGATCTCGACAAAGCCAAAGCCAAGGGCCGCGAGCGCCGGCACCGCCCGGGCATTCTTGTCGAAACCGGCGGCCATGCCCAGGGGGTTGGGGAAGCGCAGGCCAAACACGGTTTGCGACAGCCGCGCATCCTCCAGGTAGAACTGGGTCCGCATCATGCCCCGGCTGATGCTGCAAGTGCCGGCCTTCTCCAGCGCCAGGATGGCCAGGTCATGGGCGCGTTCGGGATCGAGGCGGAAAACGGCGGGCTTGAAAATCTGGTAGAACATGGACACCCTGCATTCGGATCGAGGCGCAGGCGGACACCTGCGCGCCTATGGTAAAGCGCCGGCTCCCTGCTGGCCAGTATCTATCCCCTTGCATGCCCTCGGCTGATATGCTTAACGCCAATTGCCGGAATGAGTTATGCTGTAGCCTGTTGTCCGTTCGGGTTGTCGGCGGGCCTTGCAAGCCCATCAGGAGGAGTTCACATGCTGTCCGCGAAAACGGCTGATCTGTCACAGTTTCTGAAGCACCAGCACCTGTGCCAATCACTGACGATGCAGGAAATCGATACCTTGCTGCAATATGTGGAACATCAGGGCTTTACCAAGAATGAGGTGATCGCGGATATCGGCGCCCTCGGCGAAACGCTCTATTTCGTGGTCAAGGGAGAAGTAGCGCTGATCTATGATAGCCCGGATGGCGAGCAGAAGGAGGTCGGGCGCATGGTGGAAGGCGAACTGATGGGCGAGATGTCCTTCTTCGATCGTCAGCCGCGCAGTGCAAGGCTGGTGTCAAAAAGCGATGAAACCGAAGTGCTGGCGCTGACCCGCGCCCATTACAAGCGCCTGCGGGTCGAGCACTCCTATATCGCCGTGAATC
This sequence comes from Thermithiobacillus plumbiphilus, assembly GCF_038070005.1. Taxonomy (NCBI): domain Bacteria; kingdom Pseudomonadati; phylum Pseudomonadota; class Acidithiobacillia; order Acidithiobacillales; family Thermithiobacillaceae; genus Thermithiobacillus; species Thermithiobacillus plumbiphilus. The sequence goes on from NZ_JBBPCO010000008.1 coordinate 133,724, forward strand.
TGCTGGAGCACGCCATCGTCAGCCTCGACCACCTGTTCCGCAGGTTGTCCAAAGACTATGCCGACTGCTCGACCTATCTCTTTGGACTGAAGAAATAGCCCAAATCGTCAAGGCCGCCCCTCTCTGCCCGGAAAGCCAATCTCGTAGCAGGGAGGCGGCCCGCGCGTCTACCTGCCTGCTGCATGGCTTCATCCGGCGGGTTTGATGCCGGTGCCGACCCGGGATAACCCTATGCCCCTGCCGCTGCATTTCACCACGCTGCCACCGCTGTCGCTCTATGTGCACCTACCCTGGTGCGTGCGCAAATGCCCCTATTGCGACTTCAACAGCCATGCCGCCGACGGCGACCTCCCGGAAGCAGATTACGTCGATGCCCTGCTGGCCGATCTCGAACGTGACCTGCCCCTGATCTGGGGGCGTCAGGTCGAGACCATCTTCTTCGGTGGCGGCACGCCCAGCCTCTTCAGCCCCGACGCGCTGGACCAGTTACTCTCCGGCATTCGCGCCCGCCTGCCGCTGGCGCCCTTTGTCGAGGTGACCCTGGAGGCCAATCCCGGCACCCTGGAAAGCGGGCGCTTCCAGGCTTTTCGCGCGCTGGGCATCAATCGTCTGTCCATCGGCGTGCAGTCCTTTGATGATGTCATGCTCGAACGGCTTGGGCGCATACATGGCGCGGTGCAGGCGCGGGCGGCGGTGGAAAGCGCGCTGCAGGCGGGGTTTGATAGCTTCAACATCGATCTGATGTTCGGTTTGCCGGGCCAGCACATGGAGGCCGCCCTGCGGGATCTTGAGACAGCCCTTGAATTCGCGCCAGCGCATGTCTCGCTGTATCAATTGACCCTGGAGCCCAATACCCGTTTTGCCTATGAGCCGCCGCCCGGGTTGCCGGACAATGACATGGCCGGCGAAATGGAGGACCTGCTGCGGGCGCGCCTTGAGGCGGCCGGTCTTGCGCGCTACGAGATCTCCGCCCATGCCCGGTCCGGCATGCGTGCGCGACACAATCTGAATTACTGGCGCTTTGGCGACTATCTGGGTATCGGTGCGGGCGCCCACGGCAAGATCACCAGCCCGGGCGGCATCCTGCGCACCACCAAGCCGCGTGGCCCGGCGCAGTACATGAAGCAGGCCCTGGCAACGGGTGATTTGGGCGAGCGGCAAAATGTGTCGCCGAAGTCGCTGCCCTTCGAGTTTGCCCTGAATGTCTTTCGGCTGGTCGATGGGGTGGAAACCCGGCTCTTCGAGGCGCGTACCGGTCTGCCCTTGCTGGCCATCCAGGATGCGCTGGCACAGGCGGAGGCGGCCGGGCTGCTTCGCCGCGACCTGCTGAACATGGCGCCGACCCAGAAGGGAATGCATTTCCTGAACGATCTCGTGGCCCTCTTCCTGCCCCCGGCATGAGACGCCTGTCCGGGGGTTTTACCGACCCTGCAAAATATGGCTACAATGAGGGGATTCCTGCGTGCGGATCAAGGTTCGGCATGTCGTCTGTTCATCCACCGCAGGGCCTCGGAAAGCGGGCCGCTTCAGGTACTGCCTCATGAGCCGTGGGCGCCTGCCCGGCCGGTCCGGGGTGACAGCTAACGGCAGGGGAGTCCGGATTTGCATCTAGTGGACATGACCATGTTTTTCGCCCGCGAGTCCGGCGGTGTCAAACGCTACCTTACCCAGAAGCGGGCCTGGCTGCAGGCCCATCGAATATTGCACCATACCCTGCTGGTGCCGGGCGGGCGGGATGGCGCGCCGCGCGAGCCGGGCCTGCTCAGCATCCCCAGCCCGCTGATTCCCTTCGCCCATGGATATCGGCTGCCCCTGAACCTGCTGGCCTGGGAACGGGCCCTGCTGGACCTGCAGCCGGATCTGATCGAGGTGGGCGATCCCTATCAGCTCGCCTGGCTGGGGCTGCGCGCCGGGCGCAAGCTTGGCGTGCCGGTGGTGAGTTTCTATCATTCCGACCTGCCGCGCCTGGTGGGCAGCCGGTTTGGTGCGATGACGGGCCGCCTGGCCAGCAGCTATGTCCGCCAGCTCTACGAGCGCTTTGACCTGGTGCTTGCGCCGAGTCAGGTCATGGTCAACAAGCTCCAGGCCCTGGGAATTCAGCAGGCGCGCTTCCAGCCGCTGGGCGTGGACACCGAACGCTTCCGTCCGGGAATCGGGGACATGCAGCTGCGCGAGCGTCTGGGTCTGCCGCGCCAGGTGCGCCTGCTCATCTACGTGGGCCGCTTTTCGCGGGAAAAGAACCTGCCGCTGCTGTTCAAGGCCATGCGCCAGCTCGGCGCGCCCTATCACCTCCTGCTGGTCGGCGCCGGCATGCATCTGCCGCGTCAGGACAATGTAACGCTCTGGCCCTATCAGTCGGAAACCAGTGATCTGGCCCGGCTGATCGCCAGCTGTGATGCCATGGTGCATCCGGGTGATCAGGAGACCTTCGGCCTGGTCGTGCTTGAAGCCATGGCCTGTGGCAAGCCGGTGGTGGGCATGGCTGCCGGTGGTGTGGCGGAACTGGTGGATCCGGGCTGCGGCATCCTGGTGAAACCGGGCAGTCCGGCAGCCTTTGCCGAAGGGGTCTCGGCGCTGTTCGATCAGGATCTGCAGGCCCTTGGCAAAAATGCGCGTTCGCGTGTGGAACAGCGCTTCAGCTGGGACCGGGTGATACCGCGCCTGTTGCGCCAGTATGCCAGCATCCCGGCCTTGGCCGGGCAGCTCGACCTGAGCCGCTTTCCCATCAAATACGCCGCAGACTAGCGTGACACGCGCCGTCTGTGTGTCTCTGCACGATGTCGCGCCGGCCACCTGGCCGGCCTGTCGCATCATTCTCGACGCCCTGAACGCCGTGGCGCCGGTTCCGGTGACTCTTCTCGTGGTGCCTGACTATCACCACAAGGGGCGGGTGGATCAGGCGCCTGCCTTCATCCAATCCGTGGCGGCACGCCTGGCCCAGGGCGACGAACTGGCCCTGCACGGCTTTTATCATCTCGATGATGCCCAGGTCTCGAACAGCCCCTGGGGACGCCTGAAGCGCCAGGTCTATACCGCCGGGGAAGGCGAATTTTCCGCGCTGCCCGAGCAGCGGGCCATGGAGCGGCTTGAGGCCGGGCTGGCCATGTTCGAGCGACTGGGCTGGCAGGCGCCTGGCTTCGTGGCCCCGGCCTGGTTGCTGGGTGAGGGCGGCTGGGCGGCGCTGGCGCGCTTTCCCTTCCAGTACACCACCACCCTCAAGGGCCTGTATGCACTGCCATCCCGGCGCTTCATTCCCAGCCAGAGCCTGGTGTACAGCGTGCGCTCGGCCTGGCGCGTCTGGATGTCGCGCCGCTGGAACCCTTATCTCTACAGCCGGCTGGAGGACAGCCCGATCCTGCGCCTGTCCCTGCATCCGGCGGATGCGGCGCATCCACAGGTGCTGCGAGACTGGCAGCTATTCCTGGCCAGAACCCTGGAGTCCCGTGAGCCGATGACCAAGTCGGCAGCGATTCGCGCCTGCTCATGAAATATTCCTTTGTACTACTGCTGATCCTGAGCCTGGGGCTGAGCCTTGCCGTCCCGGTGATCTATGGCGGCCTGGAAAGCTTTCACCTGCTCGGGCGTCTGCCGCTTTGGGGCATGGCACTGCTGCTGGGCATGGTGTTGCTTGGCTGGCGCTTCAATGCCGCCCGATTGCAGATCCTGGCCGGCGGTCTGGGACGCCCGCTCAAGGCCCGCCAGGCGCTCGGCACGGTGGTGGCCGCGGAGTTCGCCGGGGTTGCCACGCCGGCTGGTTCGGGCGGGCCGCCCACGCTGCTGTTTCTGCTGTCCCAGCGCGGCCTGAGCATGGGCCAGAGTGCCGCGGTCCTGGCCGTGGACACCCTGGCCGATCTGGTGTTCTTCGGCACCGCCATTCCGCTGGCTCTGCTGCTTTATTTTCTGCGCAGTGGCATCAGCCACCCGCTGATCTTCGCCACACTGCTGCTGATGCTGGCATTGAGCGGTTTTGGGCTGTTGTGGCTGCTCATCCACAAGCATCGAAGTTTCCTGCTCTGGCTGGGCAGGATCGGGCGGCGGTTTCCTTGGCTGCGGCGCTTTCGCTTCCGGATCGGGCGCATGGTGGTGCACTTTCGTCAGGCGATCACTTATCTGATCCGCATGCCACGCTATCGCCTGGTCGCCCTCTATGTCTTCACCGCCAGCCATTGGCTGCTGCGTTACAGCGTGCTGGCCGTGCTGCTCTGGATGCTCAAGGAGTCGGTGCCCTGGGCCTATCTCTTCCTGGTCCAGTCCATGCTGCTGTTCGGGGGGCAGATGCTGCTGCTGCCGGGCGGTGGGGGCGGCGTGGAGGTGGGGTTCGGTGCCCTGCTCAATGGCTACCTGGAGCCATCCACCAGCGCCCTGACGCTCATCGTGTGGCGATTTTATACTTTTTACTGGTATCTGCTGGCAGGCGCGCCGGTCTTCATCCTGCAGACCGGCAGGGCGGCCCGGCGCTTGCTGACACTCAAGCCCTGATCAGCCAGACTGCTTTGGGTGGCGTCCGACTTCGGCGTTGGCATCGGTGTTGCTTGAGCTTTGTTCCTGCGTGCCTGCCGGGCGGATGGTGCAGATCGCGCCGGGGGCATCCACTTTCAGGACCAGGGATTCCCGTACCGAGAAGTAGAAATGCGCGGGATCGGCCAGCGTATAATCCACATGCAGGTCCTCGCCGATCAGCAGGGTACCCGCCTCGGGGCTGAGCACGACCGCCCCCGGCATGTCGGCCTTGAAGATGCCGGCGGTGCAGATCTCCTTGAGATGCTCGGCCTGCACCAGATCACTGCCATCGGGGTAGCGGCGAAACAGCAGGTTGTGCAGGCGCGGCGCCAGCGCCAGGGCATAGGGCCCGCGATATCCCCGCTCATCGAGCAGGGTGACGGCGTCGAGCACGTCCCGGAGCACCTGTTCCACATTGCACCAGTCGCCGCCGTCCAGATGATTGCGGCCTTCCACGGTGCTCAGGCCGGGTAGTCCCAGTGCGGCATCACCTTGATAGATCAGGGCCTCCTCGCGTGCGCAGACCGAGAGCGTGGCCTGGCGCACCGGGGTCAGATCCAGCGGCATGCCCTGTTCCAGATGTGCCGCCACCTGGCGGCGACCCAGCGCGAAACGGCGGAAGATCAGGGGGACGCTCAGCGAGCGGGACACCACGGTGATGGCGTCATGATCGTTATCGTGATGTCGCAGGTCATCATTGCCGACCTCCAGGGCCGTGAATCCCTCGCCAAAGGGCCCCTCCACCGGCAGGATGCGGCGTGCGGTCAGGACTTCCCGGGCGGCCGCGGCAATGACTGTTTCCATGCGGCTTGCAATGCTGTCATCAAAGTGCGGAATGCTGATCTCCATGTCACTCTCCTTTCAGATCGCCGACGGTGAAACGCGACTGCCTGCGCCCTGGGATAGGCTTGCTGTCACTGTCCGGCTGAGCGCCTGGCTGGTCTTCGGGGGCATGGCCGTGTTCAAGCTGGGTAATGTCCCCTTCCGTGAAGAGATATTCGCGCAGGTTTTCATCCAGCTTCGGCATCCTGCGTCGTAGCCATTCCAGTATCATGCAGGCGTGTTCCAGTTCCTCGTTCATGTTATGAATGAGAATGGCTCGCAGTTGTGGGTCATCGGTGGCATCGGCGCGCTGCTGGTACCAGTCCACCGCCTCGAATTCCTCCATCATCGAAATGATGGCGCGGTGCCGGTCGATGGTTTCCGGTTTGAGTTTGGCTGTGTTTTCGTGCAGGTTCTCGCTTGACATGCCTGGACTCCTAAAAGACCCCGCCCGGGAGCCGGGCAGGGGGATGGCTGAATGGTTGGATCAGTAGTACACCGGCACGATGCCCGGTTCGGCCATTGCCTTGATGGCAGCGCCCGCGCCCACGATCTCCGCCTGCTGAATGAAGTTGGTCTCTTCCAGGCCGCGTTTCTTGTAGCAACCGGCGCAGACCCAGATCCGGGCCTGCTGGCTGTTGACCAAGGCATCGAACAATTCGCGGATGCTCGGAAAGGTCGGCTCATGCAGGCCGTCGATGTAATTGTCCGCCCGCGCCAGATGGATGCCGTCGAGACTCAGGAACAAGGTGACCTGGTGGCCTTCCGCCAGCGCGTTTTTCGCCAGCACCAGTCCCACCGTCGCGCGATCGAGGTCGTTCGCTGCATGTGTCACATTGACAAAGAAATGCGCCATATCGTTTCTCCGTTTCTGAATGTTAAAGGGGGTTAAAGCATCCCATGAAAACTGCTGGCAAAAAAGCAGGCACCGGGGTTCCCCTGGCGAGAGCCCTGTCCAAGATGGGCGTGGCCTCCCGCACGGTGGCTTCCACGCTGATACTGACCGGACGGGTAATGGTGAACGGGCAGGTGGTTCGCACGCCGCAACACCCGGTGGACATGCGCCGAGACCGTATTTTCCTGGACAATCAGCCGGTGCGCCCTCGGACCAAGGTCTATCTGGCCCTGCACAAGCCGCCCGGAGTCGTCACCACGCGTCAGGACGAAAAAGGCCGCAAGACCGTCTATGACGCTCTGGGGGAATGGGGAAAGCCGGATGGCCAGTGGCTGGCGCCGGTAGGTAGGCTCGATCGCGCCAGTCAGGGATTGCTGCTGTTCACCAATGACACGCAGTGGGCGAATCATTTGCTGAGCCCGGAAAGCCACGTGGCCAAGGTCTATCACGTGCAGATCGACCGTCATCTCGATGAACCGATGCTCGAGCGCCTGCGGAGCGGCATGTTGCTGGATCAGGAGGAGCAGACCCGCCCGGCGCAGGTGCGGGTGCTGCGTCAGGGCGACAAGACCCAGTGGCTGGAAATCACGCTGCGAGAGGGTTTGAACCGGCAGATCCGGCGGATGCTGGAGGTGGCCGGCGCGGAGGTGCTGCAACTCATCCGGGTGGCCATTGGTCCACTGCAGCTCGGTGAGCTGAAAAAGGGCGAATGCCGCCTGCTCAGCCCGGCCGAGGTAGCAGCGCTGACAGCCCCGCGAGCGGATTCTGATCGGCCGGCATGAAACAGGGATTACGCTGCAGCAGCTCCTCGAAGGCCGGCAGGGCGAGGGGACGGCTCATCCAGTAACCCTGCCCGTAATCGCAGCCCATCTCGCGCAGGGCTTCGAAATGTTCGGCAGTCTCGATGCCTTCCGCCAGGCACTCGCAGCCCAGGCAGCGGGCCAGCGCGATGATCGTGCGCACGATCGCGGCATCATCCGGATCATCGATCAGGTCGCGCACGAAGGACTGGTCGATCTTGATGACATCCGCCGGCACGTGCTTGAGATAGCTCAGGGAGGAATATCCCGTGCCGAAGTCATCGATGGCAATCCGCAGATTCAGGCTCTTGAGCAGGTTCATGGTGCGGATGCTGGCACGCGGGTCCAGCATCGCGGCACTTTCGGTGATTTCGAGTTCCAGGTGCCGCCGGGCCAGGGGGCACTCCTGCAATAAGGATTCCAGCTTGAGAATCAGGCTCGGACTCTGAAACTGGCGGGTGGAAAGATTGATGCTGACCCGCAGATCAAGGCCTTGGCTGGCCCAGCGTTGCGCCTGCCGGAAGGCCTCTTCCATGACCCACTCGCCAATCGGCAGGATCAGGCCGGACTCCTCGGCAAAGGGAATGAATTCCGCCGGACTGCGCAAGCCCTTCTGCGGGTCCTGCCAGCGGATCAGGGCCTCGGCACCGATGATGCGCCCGGTCTGCATGTCCACCAGTGGCTGGTAGTGGAGCAGGAATTCCCCATTTTCCAGGGCGCGTTCGAGATCCTGCCTCAACTGCAGGCGCTCACGGCTGCGTTGTTCCAGCAGGGGAGAAAAGTGCGCGAAGTCGTTGCGGCCCTGGCGCTTTGCTTCGTACATGGCCAGATCGGCATGTTTGAGCAGGAGCCCCGCGTCCAGTCCGTCCTGTGGGTACAGGCTGATGCCGATGCTCGCGCCCACCTGCAATCTGTGTTCCGCCAGCAGGAAGGGTGGATTGAGGAGATCCAGCATCTGTCGGGCCAGACGCGCAGCCTCCCTGACACCGGCCCCGGGTTGAATGATCAGGAACTCGTCGCCGCCCAGGCGCGCCAGCGTTTCCTGCCTGCGCAAATCCTGCTGCAGGCGGGTGGCCACCTGCTTGAGCAATCTGTCGCCCATGGCGTGGCCCAGATTGTCATTGATTTCCTTGAAGCCATCGAGATCCAGAAACAGCAAGGCAAACTGCCCGCCGGCCTGCCTGTCGGCGATCTCCTGGTCGAGTCTTTCATGGGCCGCCAGGCGGTTCGGAAGTCCCGTCAGCGCGTCGCGGCGCGCCTGACTCAGCAGCGAGTGGCTATGCTGCTCCTCGCGGCGCAGGATCATGCGCGACATTCCGAGAAACAGACCTGAATACAGTACGAAGCCCAGCAGGGCAAGGGCGTTGCGCGTCCACCAGCGTGACCAGAGCAGGCTTTTGGGCAGGCTCAGATACACCGTCAGACCGAGTTCGGGAACATGCATGTAGGCGCCAAGCCGGTCGACGCCATCCTCCGGCAACTGGCTTTCGAAGACACCGGAGCCCTGCTTGAGCGATTTTTCCAGATGCTGGCGCAGGGGATCCTGTGCCTCAAGGCCATGGGTGCTTTCGGGGTCGTGGTCCGGCCAGCGATATTGCTGGAATCCGTCATCGCGCAGGATGCCCAGCCGCAGATCTTTTTGCAGCGGCAGCCCCTGCCAGAGATTGGCCCGCTCGACGCGAACACTGGCCTGCAGCAGAAACTCGGGTCTGCCGGCCTGCCACACCGTGTGCCGCACCGGGATGCGCCAGTGATCGAGCACCAGGCCGTGCTGGGTCCGGCCGATCACGTAGGGGGCGCTGGACTGCATGTCCTGTATGAGAGCCTTGAGAATTTCCGGGTGTTGCCGCAAGTCGGGCAGGATAGCATCAACCGGCAACCCGGTGTTGATGCGCATCCTGCCTGTGGCATCGAACAGCACCATGCTCGCAACTTCCGGGTGGTGGGCCTGGAATCCCTGCAGCAGGGCGCGGGCCCGTTGTGGGTCGGATGGCCAGACCTGTCCCTGCAGGCTCTCGCCCAGCAGGCCCAGGCTGGAACCCAGATCGCCAAAGAAATGCTCGACTGCCGATGCGGCAAAGGCTGTTTGCGAGGCGAGATCGGCTTCGAGGTCGGCTTTTTCCTGTTGCCAGCTCAACACTGCAAAGATGAGTTGCGCTATGAGCCCGAGCAGGATCAGCGTGAGCGTGAAAACCCGTAGCTGCAGCGCCAGAGGTTTGGCGTGCAGCGGGTTTCTCCCCAGTATGCGGTGTGTGTTCAGAAACCCGTCCCTGTCCAACTATCGTTATATCCAAGCTGCAGTTATAATGAAGTTTCTCAATATATAGTACTTTTCAAGCATAAAGGCCACGCCCGGGGATTGCCGCGACGCTTCTCCCTCATTACACTTCATCCACACTTTCAAGCTGTAGATCCCATGCCCGAAAGCATTCCTGCAAATTCCGTCGGTCTGGTCACGCCGCAAAGCGCCCGTTTCAGTGAGCCACTGCAGCTCGAATCCGGCCGGACCCTGTCCGAATACACCCTGGCCTATGAATGCTATGGTGCCCTGAATGCCGCGCGAAGCAATGCGGTGCTGGTCTGCCATGCGCTGTCGGGCGACCACCACGTGGCGGGTTACCGCAGCATGGATGATCGCAAGCCCGGCTGGTGGGAAACCATGGTCGGGCCGGGCAAGCCCATCGACACGGATCGCTTCTTCGTCGTGTGCTCGAACTTCATTGGTTCCTGCAAGGGTTCCACCGGCCCGGCCAGCATCAATCCGGCCACCGGCCAGCCCTACGGGCTCGACTTTCCCATCGTGACCGTGCGCGACTGGGTACAGACCCAGGCCCGGCTGGCCGACCTGCTCGGCATCGAACGCTGGGCAGCGGTGGTGGGCGGCAGCCTCGGCGGCATGCAGGTGATGCAGTGGGCCATCGACTTTCCCGAGCGCCTGGCCCATGCGGTGGTCATTGCCGCCGCGCCGAAGCTCTCGGCGCAGAACATCGCTTTCAATGAAGTCGCGCGCCAGGCCATCATGACCGACCCCGATTTCCACGGCGGCCAGTATTATGCCCACGACACCAAGCCGCGCCGGGGGCTGGCGCTGGCCCGGATGATTGGCCACATCACCTATCTCTCCGAAGATGCCATGCGCCAGAAGTTCGGCCGCGACCTGCGCAATGGCGAGCATCTGGCCTTTGGTTTCGACGTGGAATTCGAGGTGGAGAGCTACCTGCGCTATCAGGGCCGCAGCTTCGTCGAGCGCTTCGACGCCAACAGCTATCTCTACATCACCAAGGCCCTGGACTATTTCGATCCCGCCGCCCCCTACGAGGGCAATCTGGCCGCTGCCCTGGCGCCGGCCAGGGCGCACTTCCTGGTGGTCTCCTTCACCTCGGACTGGCGTTTCTCGCCGGCCCGCTCCCGCGAGATCGTCACCGCGCTATATGCCAACAATCTCCCGGTGAGTTACGCCGAGATCGAGGCGCACCAGGGGCACGATGCCTTCCTGATGCCCATTGCCCAGTATGTCGATGTCTTGGGTGGCTACATGGATCGCGTGGGCCGGGAGTGCGGCGCATGAAGGCCCCGCGTCATGATCTGGCCGTTCTGGCCGGCTGGATCCGGCCAGGCAGTCGCGTGCTCGACCTTGGCTGTGGTGATGGCGCGCTGCTCGCCTATCTGCGGGAAACGCGCGGCGTGACCGGGTACGGTGTCGAAATCGACGACCTGAAGGTGGCGGCATGCGTGCGCAATGGCGTGTCCGTCATCCAGCAGGACCTCGATCAGGGGCTCAAGGATTTCAGCGACCAGTCCTTTGATCACGTGGTCCTCTCCCTGACCCTGCAGGCCACCGCCCGCCCGGATCAGCTGCTGCTGGAGATGCTGCGCGTTGGGCGCGAGGCCATCGTGACCTTCCCCAATTTCGGGCACTGGCACGCCCGCTGGTGCGTCGGCATCAAGGGGCGCATGCCCGTCACCGATGCCCTGCCGCACGCCTGGTACAACACGCCCAATATCCATCTCTGCACCCTGCGCGACTTCGAGGCGCTCTGCCAGAAACGCCAGATTCAGATTCTGGAACGCAAGGTGCTCGACGACCAGCATCGTGACAGCTGGCTCAATCGCCTGTCCCCCAACCTCTTCGGTGAAATCGCGCTGTATCGCTGCGCCCGCCTGCCCTTGGATTAGCCTGCCCGGAGTCCCGGATCCGGGCCTGCCGCTACTTCAGCAGTGCCAGCACACCGATGATGATCAGGTATAGCGCAATCACATAATTCAACAGACGGGGGATGACCAGAATCAGAATTCCGGCAATAATGGCGAGAATGGGCTCTAAAGCGAGGTGCAAGGTCATGTCTGTTCTCCAATGGCCAGCATTGCGCCAGTCTATGCAATATGCCGGATTTCCGCCTGGGCTTTTGGTCCCGATATCGGTAGGCTTGGTTCGACCCGTTCAACTCTTTGTATTTCAGGATCCAGTACATGACTGACACGATTGAATCCCAGGTCATTGAATTCGGCCAGCGTGCCAAGCAAGCGGTACGCCTGCTGCAACAGGCCTCGACCCGCGCCAAGAATGAAGCATTAGCCTACATGGCCGAGTTCCTGGAGCGCGACAGCGACGAGATCGAGCGCGCCAACCGCAAGGACATCCGTAGCGCCGAGAGCGAGGGCCGGGACGCGTCCTTCATCGACCGGCTGGTCTTGAATGCCGAGCGCATTCGCGCCATGGCCGAGGGCCTGCGCCAGATCGCCGCCCTGCCTGATCCGGTGGGCGAGATCACGGATCTGAAATTCCGCCCCAGCGGCATCCAGGTCGGCAAGATGCGCGTGCCGATCGGGGTGATTGGCATGATCTATGAGTCGCGCCCGAACGTGACGGCGGACGCCGCCGGGCTTTGCCTGAAATCCGGCAATGCCGTGATTCTCAGAGGCGGCTCCGAAGCCTTCCACAGCAATCTCGCCATTGCCGAGCGCCTGCGCGCAGCCCTCGGGCGCGCCAAGCTGCCGCTCGATGCCATCCAGGTGCTCAACACGCCGGACCGGGCCGCCGTCGGCGCCCTGATCCGCATAAAGGACTACGTGGACATCATCATCCCGCGCGGCGGCAAGAGTCTCATCGAGCGCATCAGTGCCGAGGCCACGGTGCCGGTCATCAAGCACCTGCACGGCAACTGTCACGTCTATGTGGATGAGTATGCCAATCTCGACAAGGCCGTCCGCATCGTGGTGAACGCCAAGGCCCAGCGCCTGGGCACCTGCAATACCGCCGAGAGCCTGCTGGTGCATGAAAACGTTGCCACCGACATGCTGCCGCCGATTGCCCAGGCCCTGATGGAGAAGGGCATCGAGCTGCGCGTGGATGCCGCGGCCCAGGAGCTGCTGCCCGAGGCCACACCGGCCACGGAACAGGATTTCTACACGGAATATCTCGGTCCCATCATCTCCGTGAAGATCGTCGACAGTCTGGATGCCGCCATGGCGCACATTGCCCAATACGGCTCCGGCCACAGCGAGGCGATCGTTACCGAGGACTATGGGCACGCGCGGCGCTTCCTGCGCGAGGTGGACTCCAGCTCGGTGTTGGTCAATGCCTCCACCCGCTTTGCCGACGGCTTCGAGTATGGCCTGGGCGCCGAGATCGGCATCTCCACCGACAAGCTGCACGTGCGCGGCCCGGTGGGCCTCGAAGGGCTCACCACGCAGAAATGGATCGTGCTCGGTGATGGCCACGTCCGGGGCTAGCGCATGACCGGACTCGCCGTGCTGGGTGGGACCTTCGATCCCGTTCACTATGGGCACCTGCGCCCGGCCGAGGAGATCCGCCAGGTCCTGGGCGTGGATGAAGTATTGTTGATTCCGGCCGGGCAGCCGCCGCATCGCGGGCTCCCGCGCAGCAACCCCGAGCACCGGCTGGCCATGACCGAGCTTGCCGCCGCTTGCCACCCGCCCTTTCGGGTGCTGGACTGGGAGGTGCGCAAGCAGAGTCCGAGCTATGCGGTCGAAACCCTGAGCCGCCTGCGCACTGAACAAGGTGACATTCCGATTGCCTTCATCCTCGGTCGGGATGCCTTCCTGCGCTTCGATACCTGGCACCGCTGGCGCGAGATCCTTGATCTCGTGCATCTGGTGGTGGCCTGTCGGCCCGGCTGGGCCGGACCCGAACTGCCCGAAATACTGAAGCAGGAAACCCAGAAACGCGAGTTCCAGGATGCCACTGACATGATGCAGCGGGCAGCCGGTGGCATCTTCTTTCAGGATGTCACCGGTTTGGCGATTTCCTCCACGCAGATTCGCGAGTTGCTGTGCCAGGGCCGAAGCCCGCGTTTTCTGCTGCCCGGTGCCGTGCTGGACTACATCGAGCGTCAGGGGCTATACCGGACCGCGGGTCCGGCATCCGGGGGATAGCGAAAAGCGCGGACTGGAGAACAATTCAAATAGAGCAGGACAGTAAGGAGGCAATTTCGCCTCTTCGCTTTGCCCTGCCAGGGAGTCGAATAACCTGTGCAAAATGCCGATCAACTGAAAGATCTCGTCGTCGATGCCCTGGAAGACCGCAAGGGGCTGGACATCAAGGTGCTGGACGTGCGCGACCAGACCGACATCACCGATTACATGGTCATCGCCACCGGCACGTCCGATCGTCATGTGCGTTCGCTGGCGGATGCCGTATCGGACAAGGCCAAGGAGCAGGGCGTGCGCCCGCTCGGCTCCGAGGGCGAAGCCACTGGTGAATGGGTGCTGGTGGACCTGGGTGATGTGATCGCGCACGTCATGCGTGGCGAGACGCGCGACTACTATAACCTGGAGAAACTCTGGTCAGCGGTGGGCGCCAAGCGCAGCATGTCCTGACCGGTGAAGCTGCAGGTGCTGGCCATTGGCCATAAGATGCCGCGCTGGGTGGAGGAGGCCGCGAGCGAGTACGCCAACCGCATGCCGCCACATTGCAGTCTGCAGTTCACCGCGTTACCGGCAGGCAAGCGCGGCAAGGGTGCGGACCTCGCCCGCCTGACCCGTGAGGAAGGCGAGCGACTGATCGCCGCCACGGCAAAGGGCGCCTATGTCGTCGCGCTGGACCTGCGTGGCGAGGTGGTCAGTACCGAGTTCCTGGCCACGCGCCTGGAACACTGGCTGGCCGCGGGCCGGGACGTCGCCTTCTGGATTGGCGGCCCGGAAGGACTGTCACCGGATTGCCTGCAACGGGCGGACTGGCGCTGGTCGCTGTCGCCCCTCACCTTCGCCCATCCCGTGGTTCGTGTTATCCTCGCCGAACAACTCTACCGTGCCTGGAGCATCACCGCCGGTCTGCCCTACCACCGCGAGTGAGCCGCCACCAGACAGGCAATCCAGCCGGTCTTCTATGAGAACCTGACCATGAAGCATATGCATCTTCCCGTCTTGCTGGGCGCGCTGGCGCTTGCCGGCTGCGCCACCAACCGGGGCCCGGAGCCGCAGCAGATGCTTGCCCTGCAGGATGCCCGTGCCCGGGTGCTGGCCATTGGCGTGGAGCAGCCAAGTGATCCCGCCACGGTCAGTGAAGATGCCCGTCAGGCCCTGACGCGGGCCCGTGCGGCACTCGGCAGTGGGCGCGCGGCGCTGGCCCAGGGCGATGCCCGCAGTGCCCGGCGCGAAGCCCTGCGCGCGCAGCTCTACCTCGATCTTCTCGACACCAGCCTGCGCACCCAGCCCGCCGCGCGCGAGCGGGCCGAACTCGAAGCCAGCAATGCCCGGCTGACCCAGGAAATCACCACGCTGAAGCAGGCCATCGCGGACCTGGAAAACCAGCTGCGCGAGACGGAGTAGCCGCATGCGCCGACAATTTTCCCTTTACACACTCGCCCTGCTCTTCTGCCTGCCTGTTCAGGCCCAGAGCGCGGACCTGGGCGATTACCAGGAGCGCCTGTCAGCCGCCAGCCGGGAACCGGCCGCCAGTGCCGCATCCCAGGAACTGGCCGAAGCCGGGCAGGCCCTGACGGCCATGCGCCGCGCCGCGCCGGACTCACCCGAATATACCTTTCAGCGTGACCGGCTGGAGACCCGCTTGCGCCAGGCCGAGCTGAAGGGCCAGGCCGCCGAGAATCGCGAGTATCTGGAGGCTCTCAAACAGCAGCACGACATTTATGTCGCTGAAATCCGCCAGCTCAAGGCCCGCCAGGCCGAACTGCAGAGTCAGATCGCTCGCCGCCGTCAGGCTCAGGCCCAGCGTGCGGAACTCGATGCCGAGCTCGAACGCCAGCGTCGCGCCCGGCTGGAGGCGGAAACCCGGCTGGCGCGCCTGGCAGTCGAAAGGCAGCAGATCGAGGCCAGCCTCAACATCCTGCTCAGCCAGTGGGCCCAGGTGAGCGAGGACAGTCAGGGCAAGCGCTTGCGCCTGGAGGCGAGCAGACTGTTTGGCTCTAAGCACAGCCTCAGCAGCCAGGGCCGCATGCAGGTCCAGAATCTGGCCGCGCTACTGAAGGCCCTGCCGGATCGGCGCTTCCTGGTGAGCGAGGCAGCCGGTCCTTCAGCCGCCAGGGCCGAGGCACTGGCCCAGGCCTTGATCCAGGCCGGCTTGCCGGCCCAGAGCGTGAGTGTGGTGCCGGGGACGAACCTGCCGGCAGGTCAACTGGAGCTGCTGGTGTCCAGCGCACCGGCCCCTGAGCCAGCGCCGGCCCTGCCCTGATCCGAAACCAGATCCGGCACGAGCCGGTGCTGGCGGCTGATACGGTGGTGGCACTGGCGAGCGGCTACGCCATTCAGGGTCTGGGTACCGTGTTCGTGGCGCGCATCGATGGCTCCTACAGCGGCATCAGGGGTCTGCCACTTTTTGAAACAGCTCGATTATTACAGGAATGCGGGGTGGGGGTGTTGTGAGCGAGGAAATTCTGATCAATGTCACGCCACAGGAAATTCGGGTTGCCACAGTAGAAAACGGCGTGCTGCAGGAAGTGCAGATCGAGCGCAGCCGCAGCAAGGGGCTGCTGGGCAACATCTACAAGGGCCAGGTCGCGCGCGTGCTGCCGGGCATGCAGGCGGCCTTCGTGGACATTGGCCTGGAACGCGCCGGCTTCCTGCATGCGGCTGACGTGATCCATAGCGGCCAGGACCCGAACGTGCTGCCGCGCATGGTCGGTGAGGGCATCGCCAGCAACGGCAATGGCCATGGCAACCACCAGCCCATCGACGAACTGCTGCGCGATGGCCAGCAGATCGTGGTGCAGGTCATCAAGGACCCGCTGGGCAGCAAGGGCGCGCGCCTGACCACGCACATCACCCTGCCGGCACGCTTTCTGGTGTACATGCCCTATGTGCGGCATATCGGCGTGTCCACCCGCATCGAGTCCGCCGAGGAACGCGCGCGCCTCAAGGAGATCCTGGAGGCCCAGGTGCCTGAGGACGAAACCGGCGGCTACATCATCCGCACCCTGGCTGAGGGCGCTTCCGCCGAGGATCTGGCGCGCGACATCCGCTTCCTGAAAAAACTCTGGACCGGCATCCAGACCCGCATCAGCGAGAGCGGCGCGCCCGCCGAGGTGCACCAGGATCTCAACCTCGCCATGCGCACCATGCGCGACGTGATCTCCGAGGACATCCAGAAGGTGCGCATCGACTCGCGCGAAACCTACCAGACGGCCATCCATTTCGCCGAACGGCTGATCCCCGAGGTCCTCGAAGGCATCGAGCTCTATACCGGCGAACGGCCACTCTTTGAGCTTTATTCGGTCGAGGACGAGATCGCCCGCGCGCTGGAGCGCAAGGTGCCGCTGAAGTCGGGCGGGTATCTGGTGATCGACCAGACCGAGGCCCTGACCACGGTGGACGTGAACACCGGCGGCTTTGTCGGCAAGCGCAACCTCGAAGAAACCATATTAAAGACCAATCTCGAAGCGGCCCAGGCCATCGCCCGCCAGCTACGTCTGCGCAACCTCGGCGGCATCATCATCGTCGACTTCATCGACATGCAGGACGAGGAGCACAAGCGCCGCGTGCACCGGGCCCTGGAAAAGGCGCTGGCCCGCGACCGGGTGCGCACCACCCTGACGCAGATCTCGGCGCTGGGCTTGATCGAGATGACCCGCAAGCGCTCGCGCGAGAGCCTGGCGCGCGTGCTCTGCGAGCCCTGCCCCTACTGCAGCGGTCGGGGCATCATGAAGACCGCGCAGACGCTCTGCTATGAGATCTTTCGCGAGATCATGCGCGAATTCCGCGCCTATCCGGCGGAGAAATTCATGGTGATGGCCAGCAAGCGGGTGGTGGAAACCCTGATGGACGACGAGAACGCCGGACTGGCGGCTCTGGAGGAGTTCATCCAGCGGCCCATCGTGCTGCAGGTCGAACCGGATTACACCCAGGAGCAGTTCGACATCATCCTGATGTAGAAAAAAGCCCGCCGGGTGGCGGGCTCAATACGAGGAGAGTTGCTGCGCGGGGCGCTGGTGCGCCCCTGTTGTTTTGCTTACCAGTCCACCTGGGCACGGGCCATGAAGAAGTTGTCGTCGCTTTCGGGCACACCGGTGTTGTTGCCGTAGTCGAGCATTTCATAGTTGGCCATGAAACGCAGGTGCGAGGTGGCATACCAGTTGGCGCCAAGGGTGGTCTGCTTGACATCGTCCTGGCCGGCCTGATCAAGCTTCAGCACGCCATAACGGGCGGCCAGTTCGACGGCGTTGCCGCTGGTCTTGATGCGGCCAAAGGCGCCCTTGTTGGCCACATAGTTGCGTGATTCGCCGGTGGGGAAGAAGCTGGCCTGCACGTACCAGCCGGAGGGATCGCTGTTATGTGTCGGGTCTAGATAGTCGTTGAAAGCCTTCATGTATTCGCCCTGGATGGAGGCGGGGCCGAACACGGCCGCGGCTTCCAGGCCACCAATGGTGCTCTTGTCGAGATCCACGAAATTCGGGTTGCCGATATGATAACCGGCTGGCTCTTTATTGTTCGTATCACCTGTAGTAATTGCACCACTGGAAGTATAAAGAGAGCTGGAATGCACGTCGATGTAGTTCACCGCGGCACCCAGGTGCACGGCTGTGGTCTTGGTGGCGATGGGGGCGAAAGTCACGCGGCCAGCCACACTGTACTTGGGATCCTGGCCCTTGCTGGTTCCCTTGCCAAACATACCGACTGTGGCGGAGTAGTTGGAACCACCCGTGTGCAGGGCCGCACCCACATTACGGCTGGGGGCGAACTGGCCGTTGACAATGGTACGGTCCATGAAGGTCATGTACTTGGAGCTGGTCAGTTCTTCCAGGCCGAAGGGTTCCTTGAAGTTACCGATCAGCACCGAGGCGGGCTTGAAGCCCTTGTAAGCTAGGTAGATGTCCTTGGCGGACGCGCTGCCGGAGGCAAAATCGTATTCGATCTTGAAGCCCCAGTCCGGGCTGACCGTACCGCTCAGGTTCAGCCGGGCGCGATCGAGCTGGCTGTCGAAATCAGTTTCCTGTGCACTGGAAGATGGTTCAAATCCTTTTGACCCGTTGATGCCGCGTCCAAACTCACCATCAACCATGATACGGCCACCCGCCTTGACCTTGATTTCAGCCATGGCGTTACCGCTCACACCTGCTACCGCTGCGGCGACCGCCGCCATCAGAATATACTTGCGCATGTTGCACTCCTGTTGTGATGAACTGATCTACGGGTGCCTATGCTAGGGCGCTTATATTTCAGATTGATGACAGTTGCATGAAGATTTGGTTAAAAACGAAACATCTGTTGTTCGCGCGCCACGTCTCCAGCGCCTGATTCCAAGATACGGGCCGGCGTCTATAATTGCCCGATATGCCAACAATAATGATGAGTTCTCGGCTCCTGGTCCTGCTGCTTTGCGGTGGCCTGCTTGCCCTGTTGCAGGGCTGCGCGCACCGGCTGGACGGCCGGGTGCGTCTGGGCGCACCCTTGCCCCATGGTCTCGAGCAGGCAGCCTTTCAGCGCGCGGCCGCAGGCATCGGGCACGCCCCGATCCTGTCCGGCAACCGGGTGGATATCCTCAACAATGGCCAGATGATCTTTCCGGCCATGCTCGACGCCATTGGCCAGGCGAAATCCAGCATCAATCTCGAAAGCTATATCTTCTGGTCTGACGGGGTGGGCAGCCTGTTTGCCGAGGCCCTGAGCGAGCGGGCCCGGGCCGGCGTGCAGGTGCGGGTGCTGCTGGATGCGGTGGGGTCGCGCAAGCTCGGGGCTGACTTGCAGGAAAAGATGCGGGCGGCTGGCTGCCAGGTGGTCTGGTACCGGCCAGCGGCCCTGCGCACCTTAGGGCACGTGAACGACCGCACGCATCGGCGCATTCTGGTGGTGGATGGCCGGGCCGGATTCACCGGCAGCGTGGGAATTGCCGATCCCTGGCGCGGCAAGGCCCAGAGTCCGGACCATTGGCGCGACACCCAGGTGCGCATCACGGGCCCCCTGGTGGCGCAGATGCAGGCGGCCTTCGCCGAGGGCTGGCAGGAAGCCACCGGCGAAGCCCTGCTGGGGCCGGCGATCTATCCCGAGCTGGCGGCAACCGGCAGCGACAGGGCACAGATCGTGAGCACCTCGCCGCTGGGGGCTGCCACTCCGCGCCTGCGCCTGCTGTTCGAACTGGCCATCCGCTCGGCGCAGAAACGCATTTATATTGCCAATTCATACTTCGTGCCGGATGCGGCCCTGCTCGATGCGCTGGGTCAGGCCGCTCGCCGGGGCGTGGATGTGCGCATCCTGTTGCCCGGCGCCTACATCGATGTGCCGTTCATCCAGCCGATCAGCCGGGCACGGCTGGGCCGGTTGTTGCGAGATGGCGTGAAGGTGTACGAGTATCAGCCCACCATGATGCACAGCAAGTACATGGTTGTGGACGGGGTCTGGTCGAGCCTGGGTTCGTCGAATCTGGACAACCGCTCCTTCGCCAGCAACAATGAACTCAACGTCCAGGTCTACGGACAATCTTTCGCCAGGGGACTGGAGGCGGTATTCCTCGCGGATCTTGCCAAAAGCCGGGTTTATGGCCTGACGGACTGGCAAGCCCGTTCGAGCTGGCAGCGCCTGCAGGCGAGACTGCTGTCGATCCTGGAACCCGCACTCTGAACCGTTATGAACGGCATTCCACCCTTTTCCACGCCAAACAGCGAGGAGCCGAACCAATGAATCTCGAATTGATCAGCTTTCCCCTTTGTCCCTTCGTGCAACGTTCCATGGTCACGCTGCTGCATAAGGGGGTTGATTTCCGCGTCACATACATCGACCTTGATAACAAGCCGGAATGGTTTCTGGAGATTTCTCCGACCGGGAAGGTACCGGTGCTGCGGGTCGAGAGTACCGTCCTTTTCGAGTCGGCAGTCATCAACGAATACATTGACGAAGTCACCGAGCCACGCCTGCATCCGGCTGATCCGCTGACCCGAGCCAGCCACCGGGCATGGATAGAGTACGGATCGTCACTGCTGGTCGATCAATTCAACCTCATGCTGGCGCGTGACTCGGAAGGTCTGAACGCGATGGCCGAAAGGTTTTTCAAGCGTCTGCAGATGCTGGAGTCACAGTTGGTCGGCCCATTTTTCCAGGGCCCGGACTTCTCGCTCGTGGATGCAGCCTTCGCCCCGCTTTTTCAGCGCCTGGAGATCATGCAGCGCCTTCATCCCAGTCTGGGCTGGACGGACCTGCCCCGTCTTCAGGCCTGGAGCCAGGCACTGCTGGCCCTGTCTGCCGTACAGCAATCCGTGCCGCAGGACTTCGACGCGCAGTTTGCAGCCTACCTGCGCCGCAAGGGAAGTTGTCTCATCTGAACCTCACAAGGAGGGCTTTCGCATGGGTACAGGTCTGGATTTCGACAAGGTCGCCGAGAAGTTCGATGCCTGGATTCCCCACATGGCACCGGTCAGCGAATGCCTGCTCAACGCCATTGACGCGCAACCCGGGGAGCGCATCCTGGATGTTGCCACCGGTACCGGAGAACCCGCCCTGACGCTGGCGCGTCGGCTGCAGGACCAGCTTGAGATCATTGGCGTTGATGCCGCAGAAGCCATGGTGCGCGCCGCCCGGACTAAGGCCGCGCTTCACGGCCTGCGTAGCCTGACCTTCCAGTGCATGCCCGGGGAGTCGCTTGCCTTTGGGGACGCAGGCTTTGATGCGGTCCTCTGTCGCTTTGGCCTGATGTTCTTCGAGGACCCGAAACGCGGTCTTGGTGAAATGCATCGTGTGCTCAAGCCCGGCGGACGGTTGGCAGTCGCTGTATGGAGCAGCGCCGAACGCATGCCGACGCTCGCCTGGGCCCATCAGGCCCTGCGTCAGCGAGTGCCTGAGGAACTTCTGCCGCCCCTGGAAAAGGCAAGTGCTCTGGGCGAGCCCGGAAAGCTGGAAAGCCTTTGCAGAGAGCTTGGTTTCCAAGCCTGCCAGGTGCATACCGCGGAACTGGTCTACCACTTCCCGGATTTCGATGCCTACTGGCAGACGGTGGAAGCTTCAGGGGTATTGCAGGCGCCACTCGACAGCCTGGCGGCGACCGAGCGGGAAGCCGTGCGGGCGGAGATCGCCAGTCTGTCTCGTCAGTATCAGGGAGATGCTGGCCTGGCCATTCCTCACGAGTATCTCTGGCTGTTTGCCCGCAAAGCTCTATAGAATCAGGATTCTATGCCTAGGACCTACTGCTGCCCTGGAAACGGACGCCATTGATGATCACCGGGCTGAGTGCGGTGCCCGGGCGATAGCGACGGGTTTGCGTGCTGATGCTGGAGTGAAATCCCCAGTGTCCTTCCTGTAGCAGGAACAGACCCAATTCATGATGAACATTCTTGTGCTGGCCGGTCTTGTAGATCAGCGCATAAACCAGTAGCCCCCGGTCCTCAGCCGGCTCGTCATCCGCTGGCAGTAATGCCCGTGCTCTGGCAAAAGCTTCCGGATTCTGGCTCTCAAGCACTTCCTGCACCGGAACACCCCGGATCAGCATTGCCCCATACCCGGCCCTGAAATCTTCCGGTTCTGGATACTCCTTATAGAAATCGCTGCCGCGGCTGTGGGTTTCCCAGATGAACCGGGTGTCATCCTGACGGAAGGCCTCGAACCGGGCCAGAAAGAGCGCGCTGGGTGAATCGTGCAAGGGTGGGTTTCCTGTATGGCTAAAAAGTTACCAGTGGCGGATTTTCGGTTATCCTAGACCGCAATTGCAACGGGCCTCATCAGCCGCGTAAAGGAGATGCTTGCCATGGATGATCAGCAGAAGAATGCAGGACAGGGTACCACCCACTTTGGTTTTCGGGAGGTCCCCGAAACCGAAAAGGCCGGCCTGGTCGGCCAGGTCTTCAGCAATGTGGCGGGCAAGTACGACCTCATGAACGACCTGATGTCGCTTGGCATCCATCGGCTCTGGAAGCGTTTCACCATCGACCAGACCCGTGCCCGGCCCGGCCAGCACGTCCTGGATGTCGCGGGTGGCACCGGAGATCTGGGCGCCGCCCTGGCGCGCAGGGTCGGTCCCCAGGGGCGCGTCGTCATTTCCGACATCAATCCCGCCATGCTCGAGGTCGGGCGCAACAGGCTGGCCGACAAGGGTATTGTCGGCAATGTCGAATTCGTCGAGGCCGATGCCGAGCACCTGCCTTTTGCCGACCAAGAGTTCGATATCGTCACCCTGGCCTTCGGCATCCGCAACATGACCCATCCCGAGCAGGCCCTGCGTGAGATCCAGCGGGTGCTCAAGCCGGGCGGGCGGGCCCTGATCCTTGAATTCTCGCACCCTACCTGGCCCGGCCTTGGTCCGGTCTATGACGCCTATTCCTTCCACCTGTTGCCGCATCTGGGCCAGCTGGTGGCTGGCGATCGGGAAAGTTATCAGTATCTGGTCGAATCCATTCGCCGCTGGGCCGATCAGGAAACTCTCAAGCAGATGATGGAGCGCGCCGGGTTCGAGCTCGTCGAATACTTCAATCTCTCGGGTGGCATCGTCGCCCTGCACAAGGGCATCAAGCTTTGAGCGAATGCGCAATGGGCTGGAACCTCTCAGCCCATTCTCTGTCCTGGTGAGTCCGCGTCGATTGCATCATCTTTTGCG